>JADFJW010000027.1 GCA_022565235.1 Nanobdellota archaeon
ACGGCTACTCGGCCATTCTCGTCGAAGACGCCCGACTCTATACCATGTACCGCGCGGACGATAAGGAAATCGTGATCGCACTCGAGGCCGACACCGGGAAGAAGCTCTCACTGATACTCGCCGCGGAAGAACACATTCTGGGCCTCGAAAACGGCAGAAAGAGATACATTAACGAAGTAACTGCCCTGTCCCAGGCTTTTGCCATTGCCATCCCCCACGAACAGGCAATGGATGTTAAAGATGAGGTATCGTTTTTTCAGGCGGTAAAATCGCGCTTGGCCAAATTCGACAGCACCGGCGCTGGTAAAACAGACGAAGAAGTTGAAACAGCGATCAGACAGGTGATTGACAAAGCACTGGTAAGTGAGCAGGTCATAGATGTTTTCGATGCCGCCGGGATCAAAAAACCGGATATTTCCATCTTTTCAGAAGAGTTTCTTTTGGAAGTCAAAAACATGGAGCATAAAAACATAGCTCTGGAAGTCTTGAAGAAACTGCTGAATGACGAAATAAAAACGAGAACCAAAAAGAACCTGATACAAAGCAAATCCCTCATGGAAATGCTGGAAAATTCCATCAAGAAATATCACAACAAAATCTTAACGGCAGCGGAAATCATTGAAGAATTGATTGAATTAAGCAAAGAAATTCAGAAGATGGATAAAGAGCCTGAGGAAATGGGATTGTCTGATTTTGAATATGCTTTTTATACAGCCATTGCCAACAACGACAGTGCTCGCGAAGTAATGGAGAAAGATAAATTGAGGGAATTGGCAGTTGTGTTGTATGAAAAAGTAAAGGCCAATGCTTCTATCGACTGGACAATCAAGGAAAGCGTAAAGGCGAAATTAAAGGTCATTGTAAAAAGAACATTGCGTCGGTATGGCTATCCACCGGACATGCAGAAATTGGCAACTGAAACCGTTTTAAAACAGGCTGAATTGATAGCGGACGAGATTACGCATGGAAAATAGTTGCCTTTGCAAGCCTTGTATGACGGGAAAGGAAGGCAAGGGAAATCTGATAAGAAAAGGGCTAACAAAAAAACCAGCGGACGCAAAAAGACACGCCGCTGATTTTAGCGTTAGAATTAACAAGTAATATGGGTCGGATTGTACTCATACTATTTCAAACTGCCCTCGCTGCTTTTATTGTAATGACATAAATGAGGCAATACTATATAATTCTAAAGAATCATATACCAATACTAATAACTTGGAGAAAATTATGCCTTCATTAAGAAAATGCAATCTTTTTATAAATGGAAGAGAAGAAAAACCATCAAGTGAAAATTATTTCATAAGAGAAAATCCGGCTACTGAAAAAGATTTCGCTCAAATAGCTGAGAGCAATAAAAAAGATGTTGATAGGGCCGTAAGTGCTGCTAAAATAAGTTTTGGGGCCTGGTCAAAGGTCCCTGCTACTGAACGGGCTAAAATGCTTTTGAAAATTGCAGATGTCTTAGCCAAAAACCAAAAACAGCTTGCACTCTTAAATACGCTTGAAACCGGAAAGCCAATCAGGGAGAGCAGCCTTGTAGAAATTGGCGGTTCGATAAGGACACTTGAGTATTACTCAGGAATGCACACGCAGTTAAACGGTGAGACTATTCCAATAAACGAAAACCAGATGTCAATGACAATCAAGGAGCCGGTGGGAGTAGTTGCCCAGATTATTCCATGGAACTTCCCGCTTCTTCTAGCTTTCTGGAAGATAGCCCCGGCTATCGTTGCAGGCTGCACAATTGTACTCAAACCCGCTGAACTGACATCGTGTACGATTTATGAAATTGCTAAACTCTGTAGTAAAGCCGGCCTTCCAGACGGAGTATTAAATATCGTCCCCGGAAAAGGCGAAGTAGCCGGTCAGGCTTTAGTAGAACATCCCGATGTGGATAAAGTTGCTTTTACGGGTTCTACATCGGTTGGAAAGCATGTAATGAAAACCGCTTCGGACTCTGTCAAAAGGGTCACTCTGGAACTTGGAGGAAAAGCGCCTTGCATAATATTTGATGATGCTGATTTAGAAAATGCAGTAGAAGCATGTTTAAGAGGAGGTTTTTTTAATCAGGGTGAAAACTGTACTGCTGTAACAAAACTTATGCTTCACAAAAAGATATATAAGAAATTTTTGGATCTATATATAAAAAGAGTAAAAAAAATAAAGATTGGCGACCCTACTAAACAGGACACCGAAATGGGAGCAGTAATATCAAAAGAACATTATGAAAATGTATTAAATTATATTGCCAAAGGAAAATCGGAGGGCGCAAAAATAGCTACAGGAGGAAGCAGATCTAGAAAATTCAAAAAAGGCTACTACATTAATCCAACCGTCCTGGAAAATGTTGATCCTAATGCAACAGTAGCCTGTGAAGAGATATTCGGACCTGTAGTAGCAGTTATACCTTTCAGCACAGAAGAGCAGGCAGTTGAAATTGCAAATAATACCAAATACGGTCTTGCCGGAGGGGTATGGACACAGGATATAAACCGTGCATTAAGGGTTGCAAAATCAATAAAGGCAGGCTATTTGTGGGTAAATACATACGGCGGCATTGTCCCACAAACTCCTTATGGAGGATTTAAACAGAGCGGAATAGGCAAGGAACTTGGAAAAGAAGGTATTGAAAACTACCTGGAAACAAAATGTATAAATATATATACCGGCGGTTCAATGCCACGGTGGTATAAGGGGTAGCTAACTTTTAGTACTATGAATTATATGCTAACATTTTAATATGAGCACAGTTGAAGAAATACAACAGGCAATAAAGAGCCTTCCTCGTGAAGATTTTTTCCGTTTACATAACTGGTTACATAAGCTATTTGAAGACCAGTGGGATAAGGAAATGAGAGAAGATATAGAATCTGGACTATTAACCGATATTGCAGAAGAAGCTCTTAAAGAACATCGTTCCGGGAAGACTTCACCTTTCCCTGCTGATGAAAAGTAAGGCAACAAAAAGATTTTGGCGATTCTTTGATAAACTCCCTATCGATATACAAAAAGCAGCTGTTGAACAATTCAAGATTTGGTTTTCTAATCCAGCCCACCCATCTTTACACTTCAAGAAGGTTCAAAATTATTGGTCGGCCAGGGTTACAGAAGATTACAGGGCAGTAGGTATAATGGATAAAGATACAGTTATATGGTTTTTCATCGGAACACATTCTGAATACAATAAACTACTTAATAAGAAATAAGTTCCTAGACGTTGTATAACTAACAAATTATAGTTAATAATCCAGTTTTGATAATATGTAAAGTTATAATTAAATACAATCAAACTTAAAGATGCCACAATATTGGAATGGTCCTTATAGAATTAGAACATGGTTACGAAGTCATATGCCATGGTTTATCATAAATACTGGAATTGTTGATAAAGGGGAAAACTGTGAAAAAGAAAATGGGCATCATGAGTGGTACAATAAAGATAACAAAAATAGTTGTTGCTATCATTGCAACATTGAGAGAGAAGGGCAACTATGGAAAGAAATAACAAATTAAATATTAAGATTGATAAATTATTACGGAGGAGCTGAAGTGAAAAAAATCATTAAAATGTATCTGCCAGTTTTATTCTTGATTGGTTTTATGACTTTTCCCACAAAAGCTGAAACTATTAAAATTGAAAACCCAGCCGATATTAAGTATGCACAAAACTTAGACCAGGCTATTGAAAGTCTTGGTGATAAAGTAATGGGTTGTTTTGAGTCTAAAGGCGATATGGCAGAAGAATGTATGTGTACTGAATGTTCTTGTAAGTTTTCTGAGGAATATGCTTCGGTAAAAAAAGCTTACAACGAGGCTCTCAAGGCAAAGCCAGAATGGGAAGACAATACTGTTTTCTATCAGTTAGAAGGTGACCCCACGGGATACAATATCAGTTTTGCGGGACTTAAGCGTCAGTTTAATGTTAGTTGTGAAAAATAGAATTTTATAATGAATGGCATCAGTAGACTAATAATATGAAACTAGAAATTACACCTGAAGATGATCTTAAATTTGTTAGCATTGTTTCATCTATTATTGATGTTCTTGCAGATAAGTACAAACCACAAATAATCGCTGCCATACAAATCGATAACTGATTTGATCACAAGTGGCTTGGACTTTCAGCTAAGGTTCTTGGTAGATTAAGCATCTGGCATAAAGAATTGAGAATACCACCTTTCAACCCTAACAGAGTTAAAAATCAAAAGGTTTGCCAGCTTAAAGAAAGTGGAAAATATGAAGAGATTTCTGTTCCATTACAGCTTATAAAGCAGCCAAGTCCAAAAAATCTACATAGAAAACTGAAAAATAGTATAGATTCAGGGCTTTTTTTATGGTGGTCAAGCAACACTGTTGTTAATTCTAAGGGAAGTATTATGCTCAATACTCAGATTAAAGAAGATTCGTCATCTTGGTTTGCATCGTTTGAAAGAGAGCCTGACTGGAGGATAAATAAAACCAAGGGCATCCCAGTTTCACAATTAAAACAGTTCTTAAACGTATCAAGCATATCAGAGTAAAAAGTACTAGACAGTACTAAAAAGTGTGGAACAAATTGAAATAATAAAGATTTCTATCATTTCTTAATAA
>JADFJW010000028.1 GCA_022565235.1 Nanobdellota archaeon
GATTCACCAACTCCCAAGCGAAAAGTGTTTGATGATTCGCCGTATCAGTTCTATTTTGAAGAGCGTGAAAATCCTATTCAAAAGCCGTTGGAGCCTCATGATAAGAATAAGGCGCATAGATTAGTTCTAAGCGTCCCTGGCGAATGGCACGATCATATAATGGCTATGGCCAAGAAGATGCGAATACAGCCCGATTTCCTGTATCGGAAGGCAATTCAGGCGTTCTTCGACTTCTCGCCTGCTGTGTTTAATGATGACGGATACCTATTGCAATGGAAAGAAGTGTTTGATATGGAAGGCGAAGAGACTCTGAGGCCGTGGTTGCAAGAACAAGATGATGAGGCCACCGCTAAAATTATCAAGGAGAGAGATAGGCAGATTAAAAAAAGGAAATAGGTGTTTACTTTTTATTAAAATGAGCTAATATTTAAATTGTGAGACAGTAAAACTTAAATATAATTAGCCCCTATGTCCAGCCACGCTGTCTCACACCAGACGTATATGGATGTCGGGGCTTTTTTTGTGTGAGGTTTAATTATGATGACGCTTGATATACCAAAATTAAATGAGTATCAAAAAACTAATTTTTTCTCTAAGGTAGATAAATCTAAAGACTGTTGGGAGTGGCAAGCTAGGAGAAGTCCAGATGGGTATGGTGAAGTAGGTTTAAATCATAAAAGATATTTAGCTCATAGAGTTTCTTATTCAATATCCAACGGATATATACCTCAGGGAATGTTTGTTTGTCATAAATGCGATAATCCACCTTGCGTTAATCCAGACCATCTTTTTCTAGGTACAGCAGATGATAACATGAAAGATATGGTAAGCAAGGGAAGGGCGGCTATTCAAACTAATTTAAAAAAAGAAGACGTGCTATATATCTATGGAAAAAGAAGGTGTTTAACTAGAGAAGTTTTATCTAAAATGTTTAATATAAGTTCAACTATAATTAGCAATATATGGACAGGGTATCTACATTCTAATACAACTGGTAAAAAATATGTCAAGGGTGAGAATTTTAGAATACACCCTGTGGATGTTACATTCATATACAAAAACAAAGGAATTATAAAGAGCCAAGACTTAGCTGATCATTTTAGAGTATCGAGACCTCTGATAAGTATGATATGGAATAAGCGCATATATAAAGATATAATTGATGAATACCTGAATATGTTAAAATAAAAAAGATTTTTTTATATACAAAAAAAGTTTTTCTGATAGGGTGAGGATAATGTATGGGTAGCTGATTGGGAAGCAATGGGGGGAAATACCCTTATAAATGTAGGTTCGAATCCTGCCCCATACATTTTTTAACACTTGAGCGACAAAGGGAGGCGAGTATGAAAAAGAAATTCAAATGCTATCAATGTTATCCAGACGATTTCTGCGATGAAAATAATACGCTTTGCAAGGAACATCAAGAAGAGTATGAAGGATTTAAAAAAAACTGGATGCCATTTATTAAGGGAGAATTAAAATGACTGACAAAGACAAAGAGTTTTTGAAGTTTTTTTTAATAGTTTCTTTAGCTCATTTATTGCCTATTGCGATTGTCTTAATGATTGTTTATTTATAATTTAGAAAAGGGAGGCGAGGAACGGGTCAAGGAGTCAGAAAAAAGTTATGACTGGTATGTAAGAGAAAGAGACGAGTTATTACCTGAAAACAAGATACTTAAGAAACTTTTGATAAAAGAATGGAGGCTAGAATAATGGAAAGAGATTTAAAAATAGAGAAAGTTGAAAATGGTTATATCATTACACATTATAAGACATTGCCAGACAAAAGAAGCGTATTTAAAACAGGCGATGAAATGATGAAGTTTGTTAATGAATATTTTGAAGTAGAGGAAGGCTAGAATGACAGATTTAGCGTGGAAGTTTTCTTGTCCAAAATGTTATACTAGGCTTATTAGTCCATTTGGGGGGTGTGATAAATGCAAAAAGATTATAGAAACTAAAGAAGGCAAAAGAATGACTGCGATAACTGAAACGATAAAGAGGATAGAGACTTTATGTAGAACAATGGCTATGGCTAGCGAAGAAAGCCCTGTTATTTTTCATACTTATAAAGCCTGCATTCAAATTCTCAAAGAGGAAGCGGAGAAAGAAAATAAATGTCCGAATTGTAAAAACTACGTAATAAGCGACAGTAATTATATATCTCCTCACTGTAAATTTCATAATCCCGAAACAAGGGAAACGGATATAGACGACTGTTGCAAATGGAATAGAATATATGACGACTTATACGAGCCAAAGGAGGCGACCAGTGAAGACAGTTGAAATCAACTTTAAGCAATTCAGGAAAGAACTAAAAAAACTTGAGGATAAAGAGAATAACGCTATTTGGAAAGGGGCTAAGGTTTACTATGAAAACAATTAAAATCAAAGTAGAGATAGAAGCGGAAGTGCCAGAATTATTTAAGGTGAAACAGTGAAAGAAGAGATAAGAGGAACTGCGAGATATGCAAAAAATGGAGAACTATGTTCAGTATGTCATATGTCTCAAGATGTAGTTATAATTCATTTTAAGAAGTTTATAAAATACACAATATGTCAAGCATGCCTAGATGCTTGAAAAAGAGCCTTAAGATTACAACAAAAATAAAAAGAATTTTTCTATTGATAAAAACTTTTTTAACAGTAGATAAAGGATAACAATAACCCAAGAAGGAGAAAATTATGTCAGATGTGAAACCAAAAGATGAAGTGAAGCCCGAAGTTAAAGCAGCACCCGCTGTATCTATTGATCCAAGAAAAGCAGAGGCTAAGCTTGAAAAGAATGAAAAGCTATTAGTTGGCTACCAGGCAGAGCTTGACGCTCTTGGAGAAAACCCTGTAAGAAAAGATCAGCTAGAAAATAAGATTGCTGATCTTAAAAAACAGATTAAAGGCTAAGTAATTCATTAAAGCCGTGTTCATGCACTCGGTAGCTCCGGTCATGATTAGCAGCGCATCATATCGGAATGACTGATAGGCGGGGCGGCTACCATTTATTAACAAATCAAGGAGAAACATGAAACCAGAAGAAATCGAAAACGACAGATACAATCTAACCGAAGTAATCAGAGTGAAAAAAGAAAACATTGAATACTGGAAATCAGATGGTTGCGGATTGGATAAGCCAACTTCTAAGAAATCCATTGAAATAGCAGAGTGTGATCTTAAGAAATTCCAAAAAAGGTTAGACGATCTTCCAGCGCAGATTAAAGAAGTTGAAAAGGTTGAAGAGGTTGAGGAAATAGAAACGGCTAAGACAGAAGAGGTTGAAGACACGATTACGGAGAAATAAATGTCAGGTAAAAACACAGCAAAAGAATTATCACTAAAGCAAGCCCCCTGGAAAGTATCAGCAACGGCCATTAGAGCCATTGCTTATGTGGCATCAATTTTGGATTGCAATAATTATCAGGCCTTAGCTAAAATATTGTCAGGTGATGATAAGGCTTACATTCTTTTAAAGCAGGGATTAAGGAAGTTTAAAACTAATGGGAGTAGCTAGGTGGGTGATATTATTAAGCCAATCCAAACTATACTTCCTCCAGGTGCTAAGAATTGCGGTTCTATTTCCAAAGCAATGGAAGTTCTTTTAAGTTCTTTTGCTATTGAACATGGGGAAGAACATCCTTATGTTAGTATATGCCGTAGCATAGGGCTTGATCCAATGGTAACAACTTTAGCAACTATGCACGCTCATGTTGTTAATATGAATGCTTTAAAAGGCGATATGATAGCAGAGAAAATATTGCAAGAAAGAACAGAGGGTAAGATAAGGGAGAAGTTAATAGAGGAAGACCCGATTAAAAATTTAACTGATAAACAGTTGGATGATTTAGAGGCTGAACAGAAACTATTGGAGAATAAAGATGGGCAAACATTACCTGAAAAAACAAGCTAATATGTTTATACTTTATAATTCAGCCGATATTCCTATCTGCGATATTTATTTAAGGCATTTTAAAACAGTGCATCGAGGTGAGTTTGAAAAAATCATGCACGAAAGTTTTGAGGTGAGGGAATGAGTAGAAAAATTATTCAAATTCAAACAACAGAAAAAGATGAGGTGATTGCTCTTTGCGATGATGGCACCCTCTGGGTAAGCCAAGGTATGGGATGGATAAAAGCGCCTAGTATTCCGCAGGAGGATAAGGATGAGCATTGAGAAAGCAAAAAAGAGAATTGAGAAAGAATTAAATAATTCTAAAAACGCAATAGTTTCAAGCATATTTATAATGTGTCTCAGTATTCTCAAAGAGGAAAGCATTAGCCCTTGCGAAAACTGCCAAGCCTTAGAAACTAAAATCGAACAAATGAAAACAGACCACGCCTTAGAACAATTAGACCGGAACATGGCAAAGGATAGAAATGGAAACTGAATATATTGCCTTAGAAAAATTAATACCTTACGAAAACAATGCACGTAAAAATGACAAGGCAGTTAAATCAGTTGCAAAAAGTTTGCAAGAATTTGGTTGGCAACAGCCCATAGTTTGTGATAA
>JADFJW010000029.1 GCA_022565235.1 Nanobdellota archaeon
ACCTCGGTCTTGAAGTTCCTCTCCTAATATCTCTACCTAGTTTCCTTCTTTTACTTTTAATTTTAGATTCACTAGGACTTTTAAATTTCCTTCTTCCGCTTTTATCTCTTGTGCTTTTTCTTCTTAAGTGTGTCATTTTATTCTCTTAGTATCTTAGGTCTCTTAGTCGCTAGGCCTGCTAGTCCTGCAATTATGGCTACAGTTGTTGTTAGTATTGTTCCATTGTAGCCCATGAATAACGCAATACTCTCTAAAATTGTAATGGCTAATATGGCTGTTAATATTGCTTTCATTTCTTCCCTTCGAGTTCTGTCTTTGTATCATTTTCTTGAGCGGCTTCTTCTATCGGTTCTTCTTCTACTTGGTCCACTTCCGAAGGTGTATCACTTATCGCCTCGTTCTGTAGGCTTGCTGGGAATGTTAATCTTATATCCAGATTAAGCTGTGCTACAATCTGATCCTCTATATATAACTGCTCCCCCTTGACTGCCTGCTCAAAAGCTAGGTAAACTATCTTACCGCTAGCGTCCGTAAACTCTTTAGCATTACCAATAATTATTTGCGGAACGTTTACCGCTTGAAAAAAGTAATCGTTCAATTGGTTAATCCATGTTAGCGGGTTTAGGCTTGCGTTGGCTGCTGTCGCTATAAGTTCGGGGACTACAACCCCTTTAGGGACGTACATATTTTCCCCCCTTCCTCTAGATGCGTCATTCTTTGTCTTAAATTCTGCAATCTTATTGGTGTCGTCTGTATCTAGATGGAAAATCCAAAGAGGGTCTATGTTTCTATGGAGCACCCTTTTCCAGTCCGCCATAGCTTCATTCCTAGCGTCTATAATCCATTGCACCGACGGGACAACACTAATTCCGTGTATCTCGTCCGCAATACGCTCCCTCGACAAATGGAGGATATCTTCCGTTTTGAATATTTTATTTTTTATTCCTGTATGTTTGCTCACTTGCTCATATCTTATATATTGCCCTGCTTGATTCTGCACGGACATGATAGAGCTAGGGTCTAAGGGCTTTACATTTATCAATATTCCCTTCAAAACCCATCAGTGCATTTGATTCCTCTCCTTCAATATCAATTTTACAATAATAAGGTACTGAAAATTGTTCAAACAGATCAAGAAGTGTTGTACACTCTATAGTCATTTCATCAGTTTTCTTTCCTTTTCTATTAGCTACTTTGAGTTTAGTTGAATTCCGGAATGAATTTTTACTTTTATAAATCTTTTTATAGCATCTTCTTCAGCAAAAATATCGGGATCTAAATTACTTTGTTGAATTAAAGTTTGGTCATTAATTAAATCTAATTTATCAATAGAAGCAATTTCTTCTCCAAAAGCTCTTTTAATTCTTGGATTTTGCTGTATTAATCTATTTAAATGTCTAGTATTACCATCACCAGAATAACTATCAAAAGCTGAAAATGTTTCAGATCTATCTAGTTTACTTTGTGCATCTCTTAATTCTTGAGCTAATGCTTGTTGCTGTTGCGGCTTTTGCTATCCTTCTTTGGTTATACTTCGAAAAAACTGGGGTAAACCTTACGAAAAGTAAATTTAATGTTATTCCATTTGTAGACGTCGTATCTAGCTATACTCTTGAGTATTCGGAAGGTGATTGTAATAGCAACAAAGACTGTGAGTGGGCTGGTGATGCTTGTGGAGGAGGACACGGATTATGCACAAATAATCCCAGCAGATTTGAAGGCTCGGGTTCAATTTGTGATATAAATCAGAAATTTCCAGCAAATAATGGGTATATGTGTTCTTGTGTTAAATCTGTTAATAAATGTGGTTGGGTAAAATAAGTTCGAATAGCGTCTATACTCGCCAGCCAATACAATAACTTCTTCATAACTGGGCTCTATAAAAACTTGTATAATATTCCTGAAAGGTTTTAATGACAGAAGCATCCGTAATTAATAATACAGAGAGCTCCGAGCGTAGATATCAAAGTTTGTTACAGAGATATCATAATATGCGCCACAATATGGAGGGATCCCCAAGTATGTTTAGGGATCCCGAGGGTGCAAATAAAAGACTTCACAAGCTCCATTTAAGATTACTAGAAGTCGGTGAGTCTGCTGGAAAAAATCAACACGAAGTTCTTGCTGACTTTCTTTTACTTGATCGCAATTTAGCAGAGTATGATTTACCCAAAATTGCTGTTAGAGATTTACCTCCAACTTTTCTAGGGGATGTGGGTTGTAAATTAATTATGGATAGTGGCAAAGCTCCAGAAGAAAATACCTACATAAGAATTGATAGAGATTTAGATACGAAAACTGGGAAAAAATCGACTGAGGTTCATGGCGATTCTCCTATATACCAAGAATGGCTAAAGAAGCACAATGTAGTTCTTATTTATTATGGCTATTGGGGAGGTATGCAATGGGACCCTGACATTACCCCTGCTTTCAGTAAAAAAAGGGAGGCGCTAAAAAGAGCATCTAAAGATTTCTCCCTAAGAGTTTTTGAGTTTGGGCAAGTATCCATGTTGCCGGATATGCATTTACCAGCAAGGCTTTATGGTTTGGAGGTTCCTGCAGAAAAATTAGAAGAGATAGCTCTCGAAATTAGAGCAAAGAGGGATAAATATTGGATAACAAAAGAGGAAGGGCAGAATCCATATAGCAAAGAGGTGTTAGAAGCTGAAGATAAAAAAAGGCTTTGGCATTATTTTTCTTATTTAGAACACAATCAATTAGAGCTTAAAAAGGACAGTTATAGCGGGATTCCAGAAGGGAGAGAGAAAACTATTCAAGGTTGGTATGATTTGTTCAACGTTGTGGAGGTCTTAGGGAAGCATGGATATAGTGCAGAAGAAGTATTTGAAAGAAGCCAAGAATCTTTGCGAAATTTTGGATCACCATATATTCCCGATGAGGTAAGAAAAGACGTAGAGAAGCTTTTATCTGAAGGTAAAATTGAAGAAGCAGAAAAATTACAGCAGCGTCTCGAAAGCTTAATCAGGCAGTAACGAATTTATAGGATCAGTAGGTTCCAGACCGACCTGCCCAACTTAGCGGGAATAGTACCGCAAGCACAACATCCAGTTATGGGATTAGAAGGGTCCAGACCGACATGCTCAGCAAATTTGAATATATTCGAGACTATGTTGGAGTTTTTGTAATAAAAGTGTAATATCCAGGCAATATGTTTTTCGTAGATTTTATTTCCAGGTTTTCACCCAACTTGTTTTTCGCAATGCTAAGTTTTGTTGGTGGGGCCATTCTTTTATTAGCCACATCTTTACTTGTTAAAGACGACTTCGTTTTTACCAAAGAGCATGGAGCAATAAAGGATAAGCCAAGATTTTATACAAAATTCTTAGGTGTAATGTTTGTTTTGGCGCTGTCCTTTACCGCAAACAACATATTTGTTTATGTAATTTCCATTTTTATTATTGCAACATTGGTAACAGAGCTTCAATTTTTAGAGATGCTAATTGCGCTCATTTGGGATCGCCCAGAGTATGTTAAAGGAAAATTTGAAGCCCTTATTAAGCAGCAAGAAGAAGAGAGGGGCGATACTACAAAAATGACAGAGATTAGGAAACTCGCCAGGGAGGCTAGAGGGGAATTGGAGACAGAGAAGGTACAGAAGAAACAATATTTATTGTTTTATCATTTTGAGAGAATATATAGACTTATTTTTGGAAGCCAGTTAAAGATAATGCTAGAGGCGGAGCAGAATGAAGGTAAAATTAGCCTGCTTCGTACCGTAATGCATTACAGAACCTCTGGCTGGGCACAGAGAGGATACAACGTCGGGGATTACACATTATTTTTGGTAAATCTGGGGCTTCTGACATATACAACAGCAGAGAAGCAAGATGATGCTTTTTATACACTGACACCGTTAGGCAGGTCCTTTATTTCTTATTTGAGAACAAACAAAATTTCCCTAGACAAACCCTTTTAGTTTTAAACATCATAAAGGAGTGAATGCATATGAGATCGAAAGGATCTAAACCGGCCTGCTCAGCTTCAGCAATAAAAGGCTTGTGAATGAGTTTTTTCAGATTAGTAGATTAGGATTTGTTGGATGAATAGTCTCGTATTTAGTCCCTACGAATACACTTTC
>JADFJW010000012.1 GCA_022565235.1 Nanobdellota archaeon
AGGTTTACATGGATGTAGCAAAGTCTCATGTTGTTTTTGTTTGCGGTAAAAGAGGCTCCGGAAAATCCTACACTCTGGGTGTAATTGCAGAATCAATGCTCGATCTGCCGGAAGAAATAAGGAAAAAACTCTCGATAATAATGTTTGATACAATGGGAATCTATTGGACAATGAAATATCCGAACAAGCAGGACAAAGCTTTACTGGATGAATGGAAATTAGAGGCAAAGCCGTTGAATGTCAATATATTCACTCCAATAGGTTATTACAAAAAATATAAAGAGCAGGACATACCCACAGATTTTCCATTCTCAATAAGAACCTCTGAACTGTCAGCATTCGAATGGTCAGAAGTTTTTGAAATTGACCCAAACACGCCTATAGGATCCTTAATTGAGCGTGTAATAGAAACTCTAAAAGAAAGCAAGGAGAATTATGGCATTGATGATATTATTGAGGCAATTCAAAAAGATGATCGCGCTCCAAAGGAAATAAAAGATGCAGCTGAAAATCGCTTTCTTTCTTCAAAGCACTGGGGACTTTTTTCAAAACAAGGGACCTTGATGGAAGATCTTGTAATTCCCGGGCAGATAACTGTTTTGGATGTAAGCTGCTACACCCATATTCCTGGCGCGCAAGGCTTAAGAGGCCTGGTAATAGGTTTAGTTTCGCAAAAAATGTTTACGCAAAGGATGATTGTTAGA
This sequence comes from Nanobdellota archaeon, assembly GCA_022565235.1. Taxonomy (GTDB): domain Archaea; phylum Nanobdellota; class Nanobdellia; order Woesearchaeales; family GW2011-AR4; genus JACPJP01. The sequence continues at coordinate 705 of JADFJW010000012.1, forward strand.
AAAACAGAAGAATATGAATCTATTTACCGCGAAACGCACTTGATAGAAAGGGATGAAGAGCAGGAAAGAGAACCTTTGATTTGGCTTTTCATCGACGAAGCCCATGAATTTCTCCCGAATGTGGGAAAAACAATCGCTTCCCAGCCATTGATTACTGTTCTGAGAGAAGGAAGGCAACCGGGTATTAGTTTAGTTCTAGCAACACAGCAGCCAGGAAAAATACATACCGATGTAATAACACAATCAGACATCGTAATTTCTCACAGACTGACTGCAAAAATAGACACGCAGGCATTAGGGGCAGTGATGCAGAGCTATATGAGGGAAGGTTTAGACAAGCAATTAAATTATCTCCCAAGAGTTAAAGGAGCAGCCTTGATATTTGACGATAACAATGAGAAAATATACCCTATGCGTGTAAGGCCAAGATACACATGGCACGGCGGCGCAACACCTTCTGTTATTCTTAAGAAAAAGAAGATATTTGAGTTTTAATTATTATTAATTTATATTATTTTTATTGTTGGATTTTATTTATTGTACAAAATTTTATAAATGTTGCTTGATTTCTATCATAATATGCCATTTTCAAAATCATTTCCAAAAACCAGCAAGACTTCTGCATATCCGCAATGGGAAGAGATATTCCTGACAGAAGAAGAAGAGAAAGCGATAGAACAAAAATCAAGGGAAGAGAACATCAAGCTATTCAAGGAATGCCTGGACGATGCTGTAAAGATAATGAAGGAAAAAGGCCTTAAAGATTACCAAACTGACCTAACGCACATTGCAATCTCTTTATTTGAGAAACGCTCCAGCCATGAAGTCTATTGGAAAGAGAACAAGGCAAAAGAGAAGTTTGATGAGATGTTTAATAAATAGTTTATTTCTTGTTAATTGATTTTATCCACAATTTTTTAAAAAGTGGCATAGTTAATGTAGACAATAAGTATCCAATTGTTGGTACTAATGCAGTCAACCATGGTGAAGGGGCATTAATAATAAAAAGAAAAATAACAATTACAATATAAGTCATTACCGTTATTATGGCCCTTTTTGTATTGCTTGTTTCCCAGGCTTTATCTGTTTCAACTCGCCTGTTTCGTTCCTTAATCAAATTAATCTCTTTTCCCATCGAGTTAGAAAGAATAATTCCCTATTTCTTTATTTCAGAAACAAAATGTCTTTTTTGCCCAATATGAAGCATAGCCTCATCAGGGCCGTAAGTCATCGATATCAAAGAAGCTACAAACATCAATGCAAAGAACATTGCAAAGGTAAGGCCCCACCTGTTGCTTATGTCATAAACATAAACTGAGGATATAAGAAATCCTACAATACTTGTAATCATATAGCCTCCGGATAACGGAGCAACATTGAGCAATTTTAGCATTTTACCTCTTTTTATTATTCTTTATTTTAGACCTATTTAAATTTATTGGAAATTTTTGAAATTTACAATCTTCCAGATTAAATAGTTTAATTTAGGAATTTTTCATTTAATCTACAATAACGAATTTAATCCTTCAAAATGAACTTGTCTAGCTGACTTCTTGCTTTTTCCCTCTTCTTCTGGTGCTCTTTGAGGAATGTATTAAGTTTCTCTATCAGTATCTGTTTTATTTCCCCACTTAGCAGTTTTCCGGATTTGTATTCATTATAGATCTTCTTTAATTTACGGTCATCTTCCTCAAAGAAGCTTAACCACTTATAAGATGAATCAATATCAGGATTACCTCCTTTTTTCCTGTGCTCTTTTAGCGTATCTTTTCCGCCGGAAAATGCATACTTGTTTACTTTCTTTTTAACCTCTTCTGGCGTATCAGTAGTAAATATTGTAGAATGTTCTCCTGTCGATGTTGACATCTTTCCTTTTGGTCCGGTAAGTGCGGGCAAGAAGACGCAGTGTATGGCCGCAGTCTTTGGATAACCTAGTTTTGGAGCCACGTCCCTTACAATCCTCCAGTAAGGATCCTGGTCAATAGCAGCAGGAATCAATGTTCTTACCTTTCTTCCTTCCAAGATAGAAGGCAGGATGCATGGAGCAGCTTGCATTGCCGGCCAGAAATACATCCCTATATTTGTGTTGTTTGTAAAGCCAAAGACGGCTCTTGCGCTAGAACCAGTGACCTTCTTTGCAATCTGGATAGCTATCTTATACAACGTTTTTGCATAATCAGAATCCACGAAAATGAAAGTCTTTTTTGGATCAAAACCCAATGCAATAAAATCCAGGGCATTCTCATAGCCCATCTTATTGGTCTCCTCCAGGCTTAAGTTAGGTTTCAATAGAAACTTCTCATCATCAGTTATCTGAAAATAAAGAGGAACATCAAAAGCATCCTGCAGATACTTTGTAAACATCCAGGGTATTATATGCCCAAGATGAGTATTCCCGGAAGGCCCTCTGCCAGTATACAGTGCAAATTTCCTCCCTTGCTCATACTCCTTCAGCAAAATATCAAGTTCACGATGGCTGAAAAATATCTTTCTCCTGAGAAAATGGTGCCCTTTTCCGGCTTTTTTCTCTATCTTCTTGATTAACTCATCATTCAGTGGTTGAGTGCCGAATTCCTTGATCAGCTTGTTATAATCCACTTCCCCTGTAACTTCCCAGGGCGTTACCACAAACTCTTTTGCCATTTTCGATAAAATGTAATTAATGGTTATTAAATATTCTGTTTTACGCTCTCTAAAATTTTATTTATCGCGCCAACCTTATCCTCGGCCTTGAATATAAAAGAACTGACTACTAAAACATTTGCGCCTGCTTTTACTGCAATTGGAGCTGTCTTATCATTTACACCACCATCAACCTCTATTTCTAAATTAGGCTTTAATTTTCTTAACTCCTTAACTTTATCCATGCAATCCTCAATAAACTTCTGCCCGGAAAATCCTGGCACAACTGTCATTATCAAGACCATATCAACATAATCCAATACCTCTTTAATCTTATTTAATGGAGTTTTTGGGTTTATAGCTACAGAAGCCTTAATATCATTATTTTTAATAAACTTCAATGTTTTTTTTAAATTTGGGCAAGCTTCCTGATGCACAGTTATATTATTGATTTTTAGTTTTGAATTTGCATCAATAAAACTCATAATATAATCATCACTCGGCTCCTTGACCATCAGATGTATATCTAAAGGTACTTTTGTATCGAATTTCTTCAGTAATTCTGCCTGCGGCGTTATATTAGGCACAAACTTATTGTCCATGACATCAACTTGAAGTAAATCAGAATAATCCTCTATCTCATTTATTTCTTCCTGTAGTTTATCTTGGTTAGCTGACAGTATAGAGGGTGCAATCTTTATTTTAGGCATTTTTACGTTCCCGTAAAACAGTGTATAGGGAGAGCTTTGCTCCCCCGAGACTGCTTCTTTTAGTTTGGCTTGTTTACTTATTCTTGCAGATGAACATCACATGATCTTTCTGATACGGCTCAAGGCCCCTGTAATCAACTATTGTGAGTTCTTTTTCCAATATTTCTCTTACTTCTTTAAATATTTGTTTAGGATATTTTGTGACATCTATGCTTCTTGCTTTTATGGCAATTATAGCATAGCCATCCTTTTTCAAAAATGTATTTATGTTCTTTAAAAATATTTCCACCTGGTCTTTATGCGCAATATCCTGGTAAATAACATCCACCGCACTGACCCTCTCTCCCAACATTTTTGTATGGTTTGCACTTTCCAATACTGGAGCGATATTTTTCCTGCCTTCGCAATTAAAGATCAAATCCCTCATGACCCTTGGAGCAATATCAACCGCAAACACAAAACCCTCTTTGCCGACAATATCAGAAACATGTGAAACCGTAGTGCCGGAAGCGCTTCCAAGATACAAAACAACATCATCTTTCCTTAAAAAAATATTTCTGCAGCCATTTAAAATTACAGTCGCTAATTTACTGCCCCAAGCATCCCATTCCCTGTATTCAATATTATTCTGCTTTACCAGCTGCTCGTCATAAACCCTTTTTCCGGGAGTTAAATTTAACGTAAATAGCCTTCCTCTATCCTCATAAACCTCAAATATTCTTGATTTGGTTATCATTTTTTACGCGCCCGTAAAACAGTTGTACGTTCCCGTACAACAGTGTATAGGGGTATCTTCGATACACCGAGACAGCTCGAAATTTTGCAGTCTCGGGATACCGTAGGTATCCCAATACGCTAGTTTGCAGGCATGCACAATTGTTTTACGGTATTTAATTTTATTATTTTTTATTGAATTTTATTTATCGCTGTTTCTTTATTGCACTTACCATTAATACTGTATCTTGAACTTATCAACCAACCCATTTTTTAATTTGTCTCCGATAAACTTTCCCTTGAAGTAATCAATCTTGACTGCAATGCTTAATTTATCAGCCAAAGCCCTTGCAGCCTTGCCTTGCATCTCATCTTTAGATTTCTGGATCAATTGATGCTCATGTATAAGCCCGAATTTTGGTGGCAGATTTCTTTTCTTGTTCCTCATGTGCCTAAACAACGCTTTTTCAGCTCCAAGGATCTGTATTGTAGAAGCAGGCATCTCGACTAATCTGCGCAAACTGCCGGCATGGCTTATCAGCTTACCTGCTATAGCAAAACCGGCAACCGTAGCAAAATTAGGGCATGCAGTCTTTTCCAGTCCCTCAAGATAATTTTCATAATGTTTTTTTAATTTGTAAAAATTATTGACCTGCGTTGCTAATAGCAATATTGCAGAAACATCCTTTTCCTTTAAATCAGTGCCCATAGAGTCTTTTTCATCAAAGTCAAATTCTTTTAATAACTGTTTCTTGGATTTTTTTGTTATTGTTATGGCGAAGTTTTCATGATCTGCAATTTTATTGGAAATTTCAGGATTATAGAGGGAATACCACTCTCTCAATCTTTTTGTAAGCAAATTGATCGTCTTGTTCACCTCTTCAATACTGTTTATTGTTTGTATGATTAAAGAACCATCATTTACAGACGCCTTTATAGAATTTTTAGTAATATCAAGATTTTTCTTATAGAGCTGGGAAAAATATTTTTTATTCTTAAAAAACAATAAAATATTATAAAGATCATTATCTTCCGGCACCGTAAGATCATTATGTTTTTGCATTAACTTCTCTTCATACTCTTTCTTGTTCTTATACTGCTTAATATCCTTAAACAGCAATCCGTCTGCTAGTTTGTACTTTTCATCAAAAACAAAGGTTCCTATCACATTCGAAAAAATGAATTTAGACATAATCGAAGAAAATAAGCATGGGCTTTTAAAGATTTAGTTTTTGACATGTCGGAAATATGCCATCAATCTGTGACTGATAGACGTAAATCCGACGTTGTAGCATACTATGGCATATTTCTGAGCATGCTCAAAAATCATCCGTTTCTGACGGGTGATTTTTGACATAAAATAGAAATAAATATAAATATATGGAATAATGGTAAATATCATAAAAATCCACAGAAAACTCCTACCAGCATCTAAATGCTCAGAAATCAAAGATTTCTGGCATGTTAGAAATGTTCCATTTCAAACAGATGCTGGTTTTCGCTTTTTTGTGCATAAAAATAATCAATGGAAAAATGACCCTTATTTACATAACATGCAAGGATGAACGGGAAGCGGTAAAAATATCGAAGCATCTGCTGAATAAAAGATTAATAGCCTGCTCAAATATGCACCCCATCAGAAGCATGTATCGGTGGGATAATAAGATACAAGACGAAAAGGAATTTGTAATAATGGCAAAAACAAAAGAAAAAAACTACAAGGCTATAAAAGAAGAGGTCAAAAAATTGCACAGCTATGACGTTCCATGCATCCTTAAGATTGATGCAGAGGCAAATGAAAGTTATGGTAGATGGGTCGGTAAGGAAGTCAAGTAAAATGTCAGAAATTTTCCACCAGTTTCTAACTGGTGGCTGAAAGCCAATCTCATGGTACTTATGGAAAATTTTTGAGCATGCTCAAAAACCACAGTCGATATCGATGAACATTACGCTTACGCTGCATTCCACCAGTCTCTGATTGGTGGTTTTTGACAAATGCTAAAATCAAAAAGAGCTCAATTAAACAATATTTTTATTTATGTATTTGCGCTGGTTGTTATTGGGTTCATTTTTATCATGGGGTATAACTATATTACTGCTACGCAAGAAGATATAACCCGGACAGATTTAATTTTGTTAAAAGACAAGCTTACTTCTGATATAAAAGCCATAAGTTCTGATTACGGATCTTCTAGAAGAGTTTCCTATTCGGTGCCAGGTTCAGCTGAACTATGTTTGTTTGATTTGGATAAAAAAGATGAGATATTAAGCAATCCGCCGGCAGATTTTGATCTCTTGATTAAGGATATCCTAGAAAGTAATGTTAAAAAAAATATTTTTGTAACAAGCCCCTCTATTTTTGAATCATATTACATAGGTGATATAGAGATAAATGAACCTTACTTCCATTGCTTTAAACCACTTGCAGGAAAAGTAAGTTTTGTGATAGAAGGTGCAGGAAATAAGGCTTTGATTTCGACTAATCCTTAATATCAATAAAATTTATAAACCACCTTTCTCTTAGTTAACTTATGTTTAAATTAATAAAAGAGGTAAGAGATATAAATAGGCTTAGGGAAATACTTACAGTCCTGTTTGAGGAAGGATTTGACTTCTTGATAGAGAAAATAAGGCTCAAGCATCGCGTGCCTATAACCATGCGTGTAAAAGCGAGGATTGAAAAAAAGAAAAAGTTTCCCCTAGAAAAAAGATTAAGGATTACTTTAGAGCGCTTAGGCCCTACATTCATAAAGTTTGGCCAGGTTCTGAGTGTAAGGCCGGATTTAATTCCGAAAAGCTATATCACAGAGCTGGAAAACTTGCAGGATAAAGTTCCGTCTTTCCCTTATGATATTGTAAAGCAGCAGATAAAAAAAGAGCTTGGAAAAGAGATAGGGGAAATATTCTCAAATTTCGAAAAAAATCCAATAGCTTCTGCTTCCATAAGCCAGGTGCATAAAGCTACCTTAAAGAATGGGAAAACAGTAGCAGTAAAGATACAAAGGCCAGATGTAAGGAAAATAATGCAGACAGATATTGAAATAATGTTTTATGTAGCTAAACTACTGGAAAAGTACATGCCAAAGATAAAAAAATTTAATCCCGTGCAGATAACCCACGAATTTTCAAAATGGACTGAAAAAGAGCTCGATTTCAAAAGAGAAGCGGTAAACGCAAAAAGGTTTGCAAGGAATTTCTCCAATGATAAAACAATAAAAATACCCGAAATTTACGACGAATTTACAACAAATAAAATTTTGGTGATGGAATTTATAGATGGTATAGAGCTTCATAATGTCAAGCGGATAAAAAGCAAAAAAATAAACCTAAAACCGTTAATTGAGCGAGGTTTTAACGCAATCTTGACCATGGTTTTCATACATGGGTTTTTCCATGCAGACCCTCATCCGGGAAATCTTATTATTACTAATGACAAAAAGATTGCATTTGTCGATTTTGGCATAGTGGGGTATTTTGACGAATCTCTAAAAGCGAAATCAATAGATCTGTTTTATGGAATCATAGAAGGCGATACAGAAAAAATAGTAGACACATTGATTGATTTAAGTGATACAGAAATAGAAAATAAAGAAGACCTTAAATATGAAATCAGCGACATAATCGCTCCCCTGCAAACTGGCAGCATAAGCAATGTGAAAGTAAGCCGCATTCTCGAGGAAATTATGGATATATCATTGAATTATGGCTTAAAAATACCGATGGCATTTGTTTTATTCGGAAAGACTATTATTACCTTAGAAGGCATTGCCCTAGAATATGACCCCACATTTAATCTGATGGAAAGTTCAAAGCCCTTTATAGAGAAATTGATAAGGCAGAGATACAATCCAGTCTATCAATTCAACAGTCTTATGAAAAGCATGCTGAAATTTAAAAAATTTGCAGAGGAGCTTCCTGATCAAACTACAAAAGCGTTGAATAAGATAGAAAAAGGGACAATCAAAGTTGACATAGAAGATACAGATATAAAAAAACTGTCTACTCAAATAGATCGGTCTGGCAACAGGGTCGCTTATAGCATGATAATAACTGCCTTGCTTATTGCTGGAGCAGTAACAATCAATTTTGGTGAACCATTTTTTTTAAATATTCCCTTAATCCCATTATTGAGCTTTATATTAGCATTAACTTTTATTTCAATTTTGTTATATTCAATATTAAAGGGAAAATTTTCATATAACTAATAGTGGAGGCGAGTTGAATGAAAGAAATAATAAAGAAAAGCTTTTTGCTCGGTTTAGGAGCAGCAACTCTGACTAAAAACCAGGCAGAAAAAATAATAAAAGGGCTAGTGAAGAAAAATGCAGTAACAATAAAAGAAGGCCGCGATATGCTGAAAAGAGTTAAAAAAGAGGCCCTCGGTGAAAGCAATAGGATAAGAAAACTTGCAGGAAAGGAAGCAAAAAGAGTGGCAGGAAAGTTAGGTATGGTATCTAAAATCCCGGTTGCAAGGGTGATGAAACGCCTAAAATCTATAGATAAGGAGCTAAGCAGCCGCGGTAAAAAAACTCTGAAAAACATATTGAAGCAGCTTTCAAAATAAAACCACCTCAGTGGTGCAAAAAAATACGGAGGATTTTTTAAGCATGCCCTTTGCAGTAACACATGTTTTGGCCAGCATAATTTTAGTTGATCTTTATAGGGATTATTTTGCAAAGCATAAGAAATACTTTACCCTGCATACAATCTTTATTGCCGGCTTTGCCGGTTTGCTACCAGATATAGACATACCCCTAAACTGGTTTCTAAATATTTTTGGCTTAAGCATAGCTCATAGGGCCTTCACACATACACCTTTCTTTGCATTAATATTCTTAATCCCGGCTTTTATTTTATGGCATAAAAAGAAACACAAAGAGGCTATGTATTTTTTTGTCATCTGTTTTGCTATTTTTTTGCATATACTCCTAGATTACTTGTTTGTAAGCGACTATACCAGTGGAATTATGTTCTTTTATCCACTTTCTAATACAATCTATGGTTTAAATTTATTACAAAATGTTACCCCTAAATTTTTTGCTGGAATTGATGCAATAATATTATTGGCATGGCTCTGGCATGAAGAAATAAAGCACAAGATAAGTGATTTTATCTAGAAAGTAGGGCTGTGCCAATTTAGGGGAGGCGGGTGGGGAGTATAACCTTAAATCTGAAATTAAAATGCTGCATTTTTCGTTTTTGAAAAAATGCCATTTTGTCTAAAGTCCGCTCTGGCACAGCCCAACAATTTTTGAATAGAATCTAGAGTAAGTTAAGGTTCTTTAATCCATGGACTGTCAATGCTACAATAAGAACTATGAATGCAGAAGTAAAAAGATTACGTTTTTTCCTGTCAGAGTAGTATGTTATCCCCATTGCAGCTAAAATTCCAAGTACTAAATAAAAATTTATAAGCCCGCTTGCAATACCAAAATAATAGATTAAGGCAATAACCGCAGAAACAGGAATTGTTCCCAATAAAATTGCTTTCCAGTTGTATTCTTGCTCCATTTTTTACACATTATCTCTTATTCAATCACAGTCCCTTCAAATTTTCTGTTGTTCAACAGATTCTCAAAATTACTCAAATTTTTCCCGATAACAATGACTTTTAATCCTGATTTTTCAGCTTCTTTAGCGGCAATTGGGTCAAAAGGCTTGTTTAAGCCGGCTTTCCACTTATTCCCGGATATTTTCCTATAATGTTTCCAGCAGATATTCCTGATTTTTTTTGCATTTTTATTTTTCTTCGGGTCCCTGTCATAAACATAATTGATATTGCTCATATTTATCACTGTATCTATATTAAGATTCTTTGCCAATAAAACTGCATCATAATCCGTTGACCATCCGGGTTTCCACCCTCCTGCAATCAATATTCTTTTAGTGAATCTTATTTTTTGAGTTGGATTTTTAACAATGATATCTTCGGTAATGCTGTTGAATAATGTTTTTATGAAGTGCGCATTCAGCCTTGTCGCATGTATCCCTAACCAATCCAAATCCTCATTATTAAGTTTAACAATTTTAGAAGCTGCTTCCTGATAATTCCTTGCTGTCCTTCCACCGCCGCAATATATGACAAATCTAAAATTTTTTTTAATATATCTGTAAATGATTTTTTTAAAATCCACTAAAAATTTTACATCAATTTTATCAGGCACGATTACAGAGCCGCCAAGCGACATAATAATGGTTTTCATAATGAAAATAATTTAAATTCTTTTTATATAAATTTTTCTAAAGGTCTCAACTCCCGATCCCGATAAAACTAACACCCACTATGATCATGCCTATTCCCATCCACTTTAACAGGCTCATCTTCTCACCTAAAAATTTGACAGAGAGCAAACTCACCCAGATATAGCCCAGTGCAACAAAAGGATATAAAATAGATAAGTCACCGCCTTTTAATGCTGGTATGAAAAGTATAGTTCCGATGGCATACAGGCCAACACCGCCAAACAAATGATAATTTTTGATCAAAGAGCTTATTTTAGACAATCTCTTTTCAGACGCTTTTTTTAATAATATCGGGCCAAATGCACCTACTAAAGTTGCCATAATTACAAGCCCTATTGCCCATAGTTCCGTTGCCATTATATGACGCCCACTCCCTCGGTTGATGTTTTTTTGCTCCCAAAGCCTATCAGCACTATCCCTGCAACTATAGTTGTAATTCCAATCCATTTATATGGGTTCATTATCTCTCCTAAAAAATAAATAGACAAAAAGCTTACCCATATGTAGCTTGTTGCAAACAAGGGATATAAAACAGAAACTTCTCCGCCCCTGAAGCTTAATATAAGCAATACTCCACCTACAGCATACAGCATCATGCCTATGATCAATTCATAATTTGTTATCAAACTTAAAATATTGAAACTTAATTTATCTGCTGCAAATTTATAAAATAATTGAGCGGTAGAAGTAAGTAATGTAGAAAATAAAATAATTCCCACTGCCCAAAGTTTAGTAGACATTTTAGCCTAGTCCTTCAATAAGATCTCAATTACCCTGGCAAACACCGGCCTTGAAATGAAAACCCCGATAGACGCCCCTAAAATTGAAATTATCGCAAATCCTTTCAGCAATCCTGCTCCTGCAAATACTAATGGTATCATAGCGACAAGAACAGTAAAGTAAGATACCATTATGATTGAAAAAGCATTCTTTATTCTTTGCTTCCAGTCGTATACTACTTGCCGGCCTCTTAAAGTTTCATCCGCGATAATAATTTGATGGTCCACACCAATACCGACTGCTATTATGATGCCGGCAACTGCAGCTAAATCAATATTCCATCCAATTACGGTGGCAACCCCAAGCAGCAATATGACTTCTGATACAGAGATTAAAAATGCAGGCACTGCAACTTGTAACTTCCGGTACCTTATAAATAAAACAATCCCGACAGAAATTAATGACAGCAGACCAACAAAAATAGCATTTTTTAAAAATTCTTCTCCAAGCAAAGGGCTTATAGCATCGATCTTTACTATATTTAATTTGACCGGCAATGACCCGGTAATCATAACTGTTTGCAGTCTTTTCATGCCGTTCAATGCATTAAGGACGGCTTCCTGTTGTGAAAATCCGGATCCGGATCCGGATATTTGTATAGATGTTGTTGTACTGCCTTTTAGCCCTGCGCCTATATTAAGCTCATCTACTTTTATATCATCAAGATAAAGCTCTAATGGCTCACTTAGATAGCTCCCATCACCTATTATTTCCAGATCTCTCGTTATATCGGCATGTTTCTGCGCTGCTTCCAGGCTTATTGTTATTGAAAATCTAAATCCGCAGATATCTTGTCCGCCGGATGAAAAGCAGCCGACATTAGGGTCTATTCCGGCGCAATCTGCCGATCTGCAGACAAAAGTGATATCTTTGCCGCCGATAAAGACAGTTTCATTCGCTATTTTTGCCTCAAATTTACCCTGTTTTGCCAATAAATTCCTGATTTCTTCCTCATTGGCTCCTGCTATCTCAACTATAATATACTGGTTTCCCGTTAAGTCGGATGCATCCCTTATTACCAGGTCGCTCAAGCCATAAACATTGAGTCTTTCCCCCATCGTGTCGATTAAACTTTGCAGATCTACTGGATGCAATACTTTCTCAGGCTGCAATAAAACCCTTGTTCCGCCTTGCAGGTCAAGACCCTTCTTTATATTTGTTGTAGGAGCATTAAAAACGCTTATCCCTATATCTTCTACGCCCTTGCTTATTTTTTTTGTCTTTGGAACCTCGATCGTTTTCAAAATAGTTTTATTTATTTCCACTAATGTTCCATTAACAGTTTTATTTATGGTTGTAATCTCTTCTATCGTTTTTGTTATAGTTTCATTTAGCTCTATTACTTCTATAATTTCTCTTGTTGTTAATCTATATAGGGCTTTGTTTGTCTTTATCTGGATTGACTGGTTTGCGCTTAATGTATTAATATAGTTATAATAATCCTCCACATTTTTTATAGGATTATTGTCTATTTCCAGGATTCTTTCCCTATCCACCGGCCTTGTAGTTGGCACTGGTTTTTGTATGCCTGCTTCTGAGGCAGAGCTGTCAGTTTTCACATTGCCTATTGCCACTCCCTCCAGTCCGGGCCGGGGGCTGATTGCAACAATGGCTAAAAGTAAGAGAACTAACAGGATTATTACTCTTACATTTGTAATTATTTTTTTTATTTTGTAGTTCATTGTAACACTTTCTTAGCTTTCCTTTCTAAATACCATCTTAAGATAGCTACATTCTGGATCCAGGTGTTGATCAAATCGACTAATAGGCCTATCAGCAAAATAATCATGATCTGCTTTATTATTTCTGACTGCGTAAATATTAATGCTGTAGTTACCGCAATTAACGTTGTAGAAGACATCATAATTCCTGTCTTAAAAGCGCCATAAATTCTTTCCATCTCGGTCCCTTCTTTCCTTTTTAGGACTCTGGTAGATAATAGAATATTTGTGTCAACACTATAGCCTATTAACATCAAAAAGGCTGCAATTCCCGCTGTGCTTAATTTCATGCCCAATAAGTTCACTATCGCCAGCGTTATTAGAATATCGGAGAAAACTGCCAGAATAACTGCTGCTGAAGGTACTATTGTCCTGAAGTAGAGAAAAACCACTATTGCCATCAATAAAAATGCTATCAACAATGCTATGATTATCTCTTTGAAGAAAGAAGCGCCTAAACTTGACCCGACTATTTCAACAGAATAATCCTGGTTTGTCAACTCCCGGCCTAGCCCTATGCCTATTTCGTCTATTAAATTATTTGCCTGCGTTTCATCAATGTCCATTTCCACAATAATTCCCACTTGCCTTCCAAACCGGCTTAATGATTTTGTAGATATATCGTTTTCTGGAAATTTTGAAGAAAGCGCATTTTCTAACTGTAAAATATCCGCTTGCTCTGTAGTAACAGTAACAGTAACGCCGCCTTTTAAGCTCACATCCTTATTGATGAAATCCCCTGTTGTTGCTACCTTAAACCCTATGATCAATATAGCTATCACAAGAAGTGTAATCGGTAAAATCAATAGTTTCTTGTATTGATTCTCATAGATATTTTTAATATAAGAAAAATTAAATTTTATTTTAGGCAAACTAATTTTAGGTAATTTGAATTTATTTTCTTTGGTTGTATCTTCTGTTGTTTTATTTTCCGTATCTTGAACTGTTGTTTCTGTTTGATTGCTTTCTATTGTACCTTCCTGATCTTCCGCTGTACTCTCAGTTGTATTTTCTTGATTTTCTTCTGTATTCTGCTCTCTATCTTTATTTTCTTCCATGTCTCCAGAGAAAAATAGTGTTTTTATAAACGTTTCTATGGTAATATCTGTTATTGCACCTATTTACTGCAGGTCTTAACAAACCCATAAAATAACGGGCTTGGATTTCCCAATCTGCACTTAAATTCCGGATGTGCTTGTGTTCCTACAAAGAATTTCAATTTTGGCAGCTCAATATACTCCATCAACTTTGTATCGTCTTTTCTTAAATGATATCCTGAAAATACTAAGCCTTTCTTTTCCAGTTTATCAACAAATTCAGGATTTACCTCATACCTGTGCCTATGCCTCTCCAAAACAATATTTTTGTTTTCCCGCAAAAATCCTTTGGATTTTTGGAGCCCAGAAAATCTTTGATTTTCTCGGGTTCCCAAAATACCCAATCTAAATGCTTGATTTTTATCTTTCTTAAGATTATCAATCCTTTTCATATCGTCCTTTAATCTCCCTGTTTCCTTATACAGCTCCAAAACCCTGCTTTTCTCTTTTAAAATAGCGGCATATGCACCTAATCTCATTGTGCCACCATAATCGCTTTTCTCCATAAATTCTTTTTGTGTTGGTAAAAGGTCAATAACAGGAAATTTTGTTTTCCTGTCATTTTCTGTTGTATTTGCATTTTTCATGCCGCAGACATTCCTTGCATATTCAACTATAGCAAGCTGCAAACCATAACATAATCCAAGAAAAGGTTTATTGTTCAATCTGGCAAAATTAATCACTTTTATTTTACCCTCCACGCCGGACCTTCCAAAACCTCCTGGAACAATAATTCCATCAAAATCCTTTAAATCATTGACCTTTTTAGGGGCATTTTCAAATACCTTTGCATCCAGCCAGCTGATATCCACACCTACATTTAAGGCGGCACCAGCATGCAACAAACCTTGGTTTATGCTCACATAACTATCAGCTAAACTATAATCTCCTATATCAACATATTTTCCGGTTATAGCGATCTTTATGGTCTTCTTTGGGTTCTCTATCCTACTAACAAGTTTTTTCCATTCTGTCCAATTTGGAGCCCTTCTCGGTTTTAACTTTAACTCATTTAGGATCTTAATGCCCATTTTTTCTTTTTCCAAGTCCAATGGAATTGAATAGACTGTCTCGATATCCGGCTCTGAAATGACATGCTCAGATGGGATATTAGCATAAATTTCTATTTTCTTTTTCCTTATCTTATCTAATGCTCTTTTTGCCCTGCAGATAATGAAATCCGGAATTATGCCTGTCTCACTTAAAAGCCTTATAGCTTGTTGTGTTGGTTTTGTCTTCATCTCCTCAATATGAGAAGGTATTGGCAGATATGTGACTAAAACATAAACAACACTATCCTTTCCGATGTCCCTTTCCATACCCTTCATTGCAAATAGATAAGGTATGTTTTCATAATCCCCTATAGTACCTCCTATTTCCACAATAGCAATATCATAGCCTTTACTTGCTTCTTTTATTCTTCTTTTTATCTCATCAGGTACATGAGGTATAAATTGGACTGTTTGTCCCAAATATTTACCTTTCCTTTCCCTGTCAATTATTGTTTTATAAATCTGGCCAGTGGTCAGGTTATTCTTTCTTGGAATATCTACATCAAGAAACCGTTCGTAAGTGCCCAGATCCTGGTCAATCTCTCCCCCATCATCTGTGACCCAGACCTCTCCATGCTCTGTCGGCCTTAACGTGCCGGCATCATAATTGATGTAAGGATCTATCTTTATAGCAGTTACTTTGTAACCATACTCCCGTAATATCCTTGCGATAGAAGCAGTTGTAACACCTTTACCTACACCTGACATTACGCCTCCAGCTACAACAATAAACTTAGTCATCGATACCAACTCCTAAACTCATTAGAATGATAAAATTTCTTAGTTGCATTATAAAAAAAAGTCGTATCGATATAAATAATTTGTGTTTTTAGGTAATTGTTTTCTATATGGAAAATTAGTAAAGTCAAACACAGGAAAAGGTCGTATAACTGTGGTTATGTGACTTTTTCTAATACAATCCAGAAACTTTATTAATTACTTTGGCAGCGAATTCAACTTGTGTTTGATATGGTATTTTGCTGGGGTTTGATTCTAACCACATCTCTAATGTCGTATATGGGAATCTCTGTTGTGTTTGAAGACGGGAATCTCTTACAGTCGGTCTAAACCTTTCTACAGAGACAGACATGGAATCTTCAACAGGATACAAACTTTCTACAGTTTTAACTAGTTGCAGTCTATTAAACTGATGAAGTGTTATCAGTTCTGCTAGACACATCGCCATTTGGCCTTCAGCAGTATGGACATCAATTGTAACGGTTGGTTTGTGCAAAGCCATTACCTTAAGTATTTCATCTTCTGCAACCCATATCTCTGCTGCACTTGGGTCGTGGCCATTACTCCCATTTTGATAGCTATGGCTTATCCTATAAAAATTAAAATGTGCATCTTTCATCCATTCTCTAATGGATTCCCCAAATTCAGCCTCTTCTGTATGATGTCCGATAATTACCAGTGCATTTGGCATTTTCATTGAGAAAATTAATCATAGTTATAAATTTTCCCATGCATTGCAACTCTAACTTAGAAAATAAAATTTCAGAGAACGAAGTGAACCGTATAATGTACCTACATTATGCGAAGACACCAACTATAAGGACTTTAGGCACTCTAGAAGCTCAAATACTTCACTTAACACACTTTTTGCGACGTTTTTGTTCTGAAAACGTACGTGAGTTTACGAACCGCAAAAAGATTGTTAGGAGGCCTAAAGCAAAACATTAAACAAATACTCAAGCGCTGTATCTCTTTTTTGTAATAACCCCCTAGATTAAAAATATATAATTAGTTTATAGTAATTTTATTATTGCTTTGCTATTATTTATCGTAACTATACTACCTGGATCATAATATCCCTTATTCAAGAACCCTAAAGCAACAACCTTATTTAATTCAGGAGAAAAAGCAGCACTGGTAATATAACCAACTTCATTGTTATCTTTCATGATTTTAGAATTTTTTTCTGGTACTTCCTTACTATCAATTTCCAAAAACATTAATTTCTTTGCTGTAATTCCTTTTGCCAAACTCTTAACCCTCGCAACTATTTCTTGCCCAAGAAAGCAACCCTTTTCATAACTTATTGCTTTTTCAATAATCTCAGGTAATATATTATTTTGATTAAAATCAATACCATACAATGGAATTTTAGCCTCTAATCTTAGAATATTATAAGTTTCATTATTTATTATTTTTAAATTGTATTTTTTGCCTTTTTCTAGAATTAATTCTTTAAATTCTTTATACATGGAAGCAGGAACAAAAATATCATAACCATCTTCTGTTGTTCTTTTGTTTTTTGTAACTATTATTTCTATTTTATTATTATTAATAATATTATTTTTATTTTTTTCAATGCCTGCGGAGTTGGTGCCGGACGTAGTCCGAGCATTTGTTTTATTATTTATTAATTGATTATTATTTTCATTACTATTGTTTTTCTCTTTAATTGTTATTTTTTTTATTGTACATTGATACTGATTTTTCAAATCCAAATTGTCATTAATAATTTCTTTTAATAATTCTATTGATTTTGGTCCCTGTAATGAAAACAATCCATATTTCAAAGTAATGTCCTCAATTTCCGATTTTACTAATGGAGCTTCATCTTTCAATTTTTTAATAATATTAATTTTTCCAATAATGTTCAAATTAATCAAGATAAAATTTTCAAATTTGTAAATAACGCAGTCAGACAAAACCTTGCCAAATTTATCAAGAAAAGCAGCATAAATTCCATTATTAACTTCTAATTTTTTTATATCATTAGAAACCAAATTATTAATAAAATCTACTCTTCCATTGCCAGAAACTTTTATTTTTCCTTCTATGGAGAAATCAAACAATCCTACATTATTTTTTACAGTGTTATACTCTTCCAATATTTTTTCATTAGT
>JADFJW010000013.1 GCA_022565235.1 Nanobdellota archaeon
AGAAACTTGACCCTGCTACTGGAGAAACAAAGGAAGAAAACCCAGACTTTATCAAAAATGGGGATGCGGCTATTGTAAAAATTAAGCCCATGCAGCCATTAGTAATTGAATTACAAAAAGATATTCCACAGCTGTCAAGATTTGCAATTAGGGATTCTGGTACAACAGTTGCAGCTGGAATGTGTATAGCTCTAGTCAAGAAATAATTTTTCGTCATCACCTTTTTCGATTATTCATGATTAGTTCAGCCTTATCATGAGGTAGACAAGATGCAAAAAGCAAGAATAAAACTAGCAAGCATAGAAATTAGTAAGATAAATGAGGTTTGTAGTTACATAAAAGATATTGCAGAAAAAACTGGTGTTGAAATGCGAGGTCCGATACCGTTGCCTACTAAAAAATTGAAAGTTACAACAAGAAAAAGTCCAGATGGTGAAGGCCGTGCAACCTGGGAAAGATATGAGATGAGAATTCATAAAAGAGTTATTGATCTAGGTTTGGATGAACGTGCCTTGAGATTGGTGATGAGAGTTCCTATACCCGAGGGACTTAATATTGAGATAGAGATGATTGAATAAAGATTTCTAAAATAATTTTACTTAAGTCCCGAATGGCCAGAAAATTTCTAATTTTCACTGCCTGAAGGATTGAATATAGAAATTGAGATGATTGAGTAATTTTTTTCTAAGCATTCGATTAAATAAGTAGTAAATTTTTAATATTTAAAATAGGAAAGTATTTAAATTCTAATTTCTAGAGTTAATGATACAAAATAAAAAGGTGATGTCTAAATGTGTATGTGTAAAAAATGCACAAGCGTATGTGGAATACTATTATTGGTATTAGGTATTCTGTTTTTGCTTGTAGATCTAGGATATTGGAATTTCTTTAACGTACAGTGGTGGACAGCTTTATTTTTGCTAGTCGGTTTAAGTGGATTAGTAGTCTCAAAATGCCCAGACTGTCACGCCATGAGATCCGGTAAAGGAAAGAAATAATTCATTATTTCTTTTTTTATTTTTTAATAATTTATTGTGATTTATATGGCTGCTCCGATTTTAAGTACATTTACTTTATTCACTGAGTTATTAATTACTTCTATCGTCTTGTATATCTTTTATTCCGGCTACAAATACAACAAATTTCCTTTTAAACTTGCTTTATTTGCCTTAGTATATGAAGTGTCTTTCAATATAAGTTATATGGTCTATCGTGCAGTTACTCACCAAGAGGAAACTCTACACTCAGCATTTCGCATTGGGCTGGCAATATTCCATGGTACTTTTTCTTTGATAATGTTTATTTTGCTTATAATATTCCTTATATGGGCCTGGATAAATTACAAGAAAGGTATTAATTTTTTCAAAAAATTCAAAATTCTAAGTATTTTTTTCATAATACTTTGGCTTATAGCAGTGTTTTCCGGAATTCTTTTCTATTTTGTTGCTTATTTCTAAAGCAATTCAAAATTCTTAACAAAGAAAATTAAAAAACTCACTACATTTATAAATTAAAGATAATTACAAATATTCGCCGGGTGGCCTTAGTGCCGGGATAAAATATTCCCGAACGCATAATCTGGCATTGCACAGATAGCCTTTGGCTAGTGTAACCCTGGAAAGGCTGGCCCTTATGGGCATCTGGGTTCAAAAACAGCATATCCTCAAACAGTTTTCAGCTACAACTTAGTTTGTTGCTTACCAAAACAATCGGAGGGTACCTGTTCGAAAGTCCCAGTCCCGGCGCCATATTTTTTCGTCGTCGAGAAAAATAGATTTTTTGGCAAACTTTTTATAGAGTTCTTCGTTAGAATGGGTTAAGTTGGGGTGGTATTAATTACTGATAATTTTGATGATACATTATTAAAAATATTGGATGAAGAAGTAGCTAAAGAGAAAGCCAAGAAGAAAAAGAAACCTATATTAGCATTGAAAAAAGAGAAAAGTTTGAATTATTATTCAGGTTGGCATAAAGATGATAAGCCAGTAACACAAGAAACTAAAGAAGAAAAACAAAAAAAACTTTCAGATATTAAATGAAAAAAATAAAAAATTACTTCTTTTTATGTGCATTGCAGAGTTTTGATTTTCCGCTTGCAAAATTACTGCATTTCTTGCCTGCTTTTGTTTTACCAGCGCACTTAAGTGCTTTTTTCTTTGCCATTATTTAATCACCTCATTTTTTCTTTCTTTATTAAATCTATTTTAACTAGCTTGTTTAAAGCTTTATAAGCTTATGGGAAAAATTTGCAGGGCATTTTAGTTTGAACAATTAGTTATAGTTTATATAGTTTTTATAATTAAATTTTATTGTTTATCTTCTTTTTGAGTATCTAGTTCACTTAATGTTTCTTCTAGTTTCTCTTCCTCTTCTTGAACTTCTTTACTTTCAGGCTTTGCTTCTTTTTTCTTTACTTTCTTTTCCTTGTCAGCTTCTTCATAACCTTTCATAAATCCTGCTTCTTCAGGACTCATCTCTCCTTCTTCCACTAGCTTTTCTCTGCCTTCTTCATCATAAACTGAATCTTCCTTTTTTTGCTCTTCTTCAGCCATAGTTTATCACCTCAATTAATTCTATTTAATATGAGAACTATATAAAAATTTTACTCTGATTCTGGCTTTGGACGTAAACCCTCCTCTTAAATCAGGGCTTATAAATTCTATCCAGAAGATGCCCTTAAAGTATACTTTTGTTATGCTTCCCGGTAGGTTATTTGATTTTTGGGCAATAAGTTTTTATAGAGTTCTTCACTAATAAAGGTTAATTGAGGGTGATTTTATGTCAAATGATGAGAAATGTCAATGTGCCGACTGTATAGAAATTAAGGGCATTTGTCAAAAATGTGTCAAAAAGCATATATATGAATAAATGGAAAAATATTAGAGCATCAATTCTTATCTTATTTGTAGGTGTAACAGTAAACTAGACATCAGCAAAGTTTTTATAAAGTTCTATAGAATAGAGTTATGCCCTAAAAGTATACTTTTGTTATGCTTCTCGGTAGGGGCATCTACCTGATAGCATCCAGGAAAGGCTTTATATCCAATAGTGTAATGTCATCTCTTTGTCTTAGTTCTCTAAGGAACCATCCTTTATGGGCGGAACCATAGGTTATTAAAATTCTTAATCCTAAATCTGAGTTTTCATCTAATGTCTTTTCAATATTTGCATAATGGGCTGCATTGATGTTATCCCAGCCCCCTAATCCCAGTTCGTCATTAAACAATCTGTTGTAAACACTTAATCCAATATCCTGGGCTTGATCATAAGCATCAGTATGTATCCAATAAGGGTCATCAGGACGTCCGCCTGCAGTCACAGCACGGCCAGATTCCTGCAACGCTCTTTGATATTCTGACCATTCTGCGCTTCTGGACGGATTTTGAGCGATTTCATTGAGTTTTTGGCTTCTTGCAGAGGCCATTTGTTGCGTCCAGCCGGCAGTTGGGATTATCTGAAAATCCAGTTCCCTGGTTAAAGGGAATACAACTTGAGTATATTCCGGAAATACTGAAACTCTCGGCTCAGAAATAAATCCTTGCTGCTTGAATTCCTCATTAGCCTGATTAAACCTATCCGGAGGAATTTCAGTCAGGATAATGTCCGGATCGATCTCCACAATCAAATCTGTAAGGAAGCTGATGCTGTATCTGCTGCTTGACAGATGCCCGGAATGTATCATGCCTAAAACTATAACCTGATTAGTTTGACTTGTACCTTTTTCTATAGGAGTTTCAGTATCTAAGGTATTAACATTACACCCGGCAATTACAAAAGTAAATAACAACAAAAAGGATAATTGTTTCATATTTAGCATTATGGTATAAATCTTTACATACATTTAAATATATTGTTGTCAATTAAAATATAAGATTGTATAGGTTTGAATAAAAATCAAAGGGGGGTTTTGAAATTAAATGGTAGAAGAAATAGAAAAAAACGATAAAAAATATTATAAATGTGAAAGTTGTGGATTTTTTTATGAAGGCAAGGAAATCGCTGAGAAATGTCAAGCTTGGTGTGATGAGCATCATAGTTGCAGTTTAGAAATAACTAAACATGCAGTTAAAATATAAATATATCTTAAAAGTGTGTTCAATTGAAGTAAACCTTTTATATAATCTAATCTTTTTTAATTGAGGTGATTTAAATGAAAACAATAAGTGCAGAAGAGTTAAAGGAAAAAATTGATGCGGAAGAAGATTTTGTACTGGTAAATGTCTTGTCAAAAGAATCTTATGAAGCCAGACATGTTCCGACATCAATAAACATACCGGTTGATGAAGTGGAAAATAGAGCTCCAACTGAACTGCCGGACAAGAATAAGGAAATAATTGTATATTGTGCAAGCACAACATGCCAAGCTTCTCCACGGGCTGCAAAGAAATTGGAAGAGCTTGGTTACATAAATGTAACTGATTATGAAACTGGAGTTGTAGGATGGCAGGATGCCGGATATCCATTTACAGACGGAAGTGATAAAAAGGTAAAAAAGGGATGTAGTTGCTGTCAATGATACTTGTAGTTTCTATTCATTTCTTAATATTTTAGCAATTATAGGCGCAGTAATAAGAATAATTATCCCATAAATTGCAATAGGAATAGCAACTTTGCTTCCAAAGAATTGTAAAGCAACTGCTGTTGCAACTCCAAATTCTTTCATACCAATTGTAAAGATATAGCTCTTAAACTCTTTAATTTTTAGTATTTTCGCTGTTAAGTAACCAATAAAATATCCAAAAAAGTTGAATATCAATAACAATAATACAAGTCCTAAAATACTAACATCAAGAATTGCTTCTGCACTATTTGCTGCAACGACAAATATAAGTAAGATAACCATCACCGAGGATAATGATGAAAATTCATCTTTGTATTTTTCTAATTGTTTAAATTTCGTTCTGAAGAAGGAGCCAATTAGTAATGGAAGTACAACTATT
This sequence comes from Nanobdellota archaeon, assembly GCA_022565235.1. Lineage (GTDB taxonomy): Archaea > Nanobdellota > Nanobdellia > Woesearchaeales > GW2011-AR4 > JACPJP01. Next base: position 4,941 of record JADFJW010000013.1, read on the forward strand.
AACAATAAATTTTTGAACATCCCCATGGCATCTATATTTACTGATCCACCAATTAAAATAGATAGAAGCCAAGGCATAATAAATGGTGAGAGTAGTATGGAAAAACTCATAATTGTTGTTCCCAATGCAAGATTTCCATTAGCTAAGTAAACCATCAGTGCAGAAGTTATCTCAGCAGGGGCAACTCCTATTATTAAGGTTCCAATAGCTAAATCTTTATCTGCAATTAAAAAGGCAAGTAAGAAAGCAACTAAAGGGATTATACTGTACATAACTAAAACAGCAATCAAAACCTTCCAAGGAGTTTTTGCTATGCCTACAAATTCTTTAAGTTCTAATGTAAATCCAAGACCCAATATCATAAAAAACAAAATCCAAGAAACATAATTTGAAAGAAAAGAAAATTGAGGAAGAAAAACTCCTAAGACAGCAGCAAGTAAAATAAACCAAACCAAGTAATTATTAATTATTTCTGAAACTTTCATTGAATAAAACTAGATTATCGATGTTTATATATTTTTGTAAATAACACACTAGTTGTTCTATAGAAATAACTAAACATGCAGTAGAAATTGATTAAAAGCGTAAAAATTCTAAAACAATTCTGCATTACTAAACAAAACATTTATATATAATTTATATGTTACTTATTACATATGTTAAAATACACATATAAAATAAATTTTTTGAGAGTCCAGACTTTATCTACTAGGTATGATGCATTCTTTCTGGGGAAAATGTAGAGGTTAAGAAAAATGGTTGACGCATCATTCGCTTTTTCATCTGGATTTGCAGCTTTAGTTGCTCCCTGCAGCGCTATACTCATAGCAACCTATGTTGCTTTTGTTGCAAACAGGAAAGACAAGGTTGGAGGTTTTCCATTCGGACAATTACTTAAGTCAACACTAAAACTGATAGCTGGATTTGGAATCATTGTGGTGCTTACGTTTTTGCTTATAAGAGTTAACAGGATGGCCTTCCTGGTATTCGAAATATTGGCTGTTGTTGTCGGGGTATTGTTGATCTTGTGGGGGATACGAACTGCAATGAACTTCAGGCATTTCCGTACTTTGCGCTACCTAGAATTTCCCTCTGTATTTGGAGTACTTTATGGCATTGTAAGTGTCTCATGCCTGGTACCATTATTCCTGTATATGGACGGAACACTGATTGAGGAGGGATTGGCAGGGATAATTAGTTTCATAATTATTTTCCTGATAGGATCCTACATATTCTTCTTGGCACTAGTTTTTGGCGGACAACTCTTCAGAAATGTGGTTCAACGAATTTTTCGTGAGCATAATTTATACCTTAGGTTTGCAGCAGCACTCGTCGTCATACTGAGCGGATTATTCATAATAAATTTTGAGCTAATGGCAAACGGGCTAATACATCTGATAGTAGGAAGTTGACCGCATAATGCTGAAAGAAACATATAGGACTTTTTTTGGGACACTGAATAACAATAGTAGACTTGAGATTATTCAACTTCTTAGGAAAAATCCCTATAATGTAACTCAAATAAGCAAAGTTCTGAATATGAACCAGACTTCTGTTTCCCATAATCTTGCCAGATTGAAAAGATGTGGTTTTGTAACCGTTAAAAATAATGGCAAGGAAAGGATTTACACATTAAACTCAAAGACAATAAAACCATTAATGAAATTAATAGATCAACATATGGATACTTATTGTAAGAAGTATTGTTGTTGATGGATAGATTATTTAGAATATGAAAAACAATCTTATGAGATTAATTGGAATTTTTGTAATTTTAATAGCTATAATTGCAGCAGGATATTATACTTTTATCTATTTTATGAGCAGCGTAGCTCCAAATTTCAGCAGTTTTGGTTTGATTTTAGTTGCAATAATTGCTGGAGTTTCTATGTTTTTTAACCCATGCTCATTTACTTTACTGCCTACTTTTTTAACCTTTTTTGCCACAAAAAATGAATTGAAAGGGGAAAAGAAGTTAGGCAAATTTTTGTTATATGGCCTCTTTGCTTCTTTAGGTATTGTAACATTCAGTATTATCTTAGGAAGTTTAATAGGTCTATTGGGAGCAGGTTTTGGTAAATCATTTGCTTTAGCTGGAGATGCTCCAAATTTGTCTGTCAGGATTTTTAGAGGCGGTATAGGAGCTTTATTGGCTTTTTTTGGTATAATGCACTTTAAAGGAATTGGATTTCATACAAGATTTTTAGATAAGCTAAGTAAAGGATTTATGTCTCCTAAAGATAAAAGTCCCTTAACAGGCATGTATATGTATGGTTTCGGGTATAATGCACTAGGAATCGGGTGTGGCGGGCCCATAATGGCAGGCCTGTTAACTTTTGCTTTTGTTTCGGGAGGTTTTAGCTCGGCATTATTTGCATTTATTATCTATTCTTTAACGATGGTTATATTAATGCTATTGATATCTGTTTTAGTTGGCCTTTCTAAAGATACATTGATTAATAAGATGAAATCTTCATCTGGCACTATTAAGAAGTTTACTGGAGTAATTTTATTTTTGGTTGGATTATTTTTATTACTTTCATCAATCTTTACAAAAACATTTGTGAGTATATTATTTCCAGGAGGATAAAATCATAGAAATCCACCTAACTCTGGATTATCATCCAGAGTTGGATTTATAATTTTATTTTAGAGGCGGATTTCTAGGACCCTAAGAAATTTGTGTTGCAAATTTCCAGGGTACCGAAAATGCAAAGCATTTTCGAGTATACCGGAAAAAGATGACTCAGTCATTAGGGTTGATACTCCGCACTATCATACGGAGTTATCTTTTTCCAAGTATATTTAAGAAACAACAATCTTAATCTTTGTTCTTTTTGGGTTAAATGGCCGTAAGTCAACCAGTTTATAATTTTTAATTCCTTTTGCTTCTGCGTACTTCTTTGCTGCTTCTTCTGATTTAAAGGTTTTGGCTCTTTTTTTTCTATTACTTCCCCTAATCCTGAACATCCTTAATTTTCTTAAAGCTCTTGTATGTATCCTTGCCATTTAAACTCCTACCTGCGCTTCAGATAAACCTTTTCTGTCTCTGATCTGTTTTACTATTTTTTCCTGCAATTCGCCTGGAAGCCTTTCATACATCTGGTCCACTAAAGAAGAATTGCCTCTGCCACCGGTTGCACTCCTTAAATCAGAGGACCAGCCGAACATCTCCCCTACAGGCAGCTTTGCTTTTATTATTGATAATTTCCCTTCCTGCTGAGCATCTAATAGTTGTCCTCTCTTGTTGGATATTAATTTTGAGATTTCCCCCAAAAACTCAGAAGGGGCCTCTATCCTCTGGATTTGGTATGGCTCAAAAATCAACGGGCCGGCAGTCATCATAGCTCCCCTAATGCCTTCCCTTACAGCAGGATAAACCTGTGCTGGGCCGCGATGTATCGCATCTTCATGAAGCTTCATATCTGTCAGGTTAACCCTAACCTTAAAGCACGGTTCATGGGCTAATGGACCGGATGACATGACATCCTCAAACATGTCAAAAATCAGCTCAATAACTTCCCCAAGATGAACTTGACCACGGGTCATATCCACCAGTATGTTACCATTGTAAATATCTTTAATTTTCAGAGCATCCTTGCTGCTCATCCCACACTCTACAAACTTATCCCTTAACTCCAAATCTTTTTTCTTTATCCTTCCTTCCCTTATGTCGCCTTTCTTTATCGCTTCAGATATCGAATCTGACAGTGGCTCGACTGTAAACATAAATAAATTATGTTTATTTGGGGTTTTTCCCATAATTTCCTGGCTGGGTTTTGTTATTGTTTCCCTATATACAACTATTGGGGGACTTGTAGAAACTTCTACTCCTTTTTCTGTCCTTATCCTGTTTTCTATAACCTCTAAATGTAATTCTCCCATGCCATGCATCAGATGCTCTCCGGTTTCCTCATTAATCTCGATCTTTATTGTCGGATCCTCTTTTCCAACCATCCTTAAAACCTCTATTAATTTAGGAAGATCACTTGGTTTTTTAGCTTCTATGGCTTTAGTAATGACAGGGTCAAATATGTGGGTAATTTTCTCAAAAGGTGTTGCATTTTCATCCAGGGTTATCGTCTCCCCTGCATAAGCTTTTACTCCTGCAACTCCAACAAAATTTCCAGACAGGACCTTATCAACAATCTCCCTTTTTGCCCCATTATAGATGAAAACCTGCTGTATCTTAGTGTGTTGCTTTAATCTGTTTAGGTAAACATTTGTTCCTTTCTCAATTGTCCCAGAAAATAATCTGCCAGCTGAAATTTCACCTGCTTGAGGGTCAATGACGATTTTTGTTATTATAAAATACAAAGGTCCTTTAGAGTCGCATTTTAGCAAAGATTTTCCATCCTCACTTTCTAAGTCACCATGCCATATTTTTGGTATCCTATAGGCTTGCGCATCGACCGGATCCGGCAGGTGTTGTATTACCATGTTAAGCACAACCTCATGCAACGGAGCTTTATCTGCAAGTTCCTTGTATTTTTCATCCGTGGATTGATAAGCGTCTATAACATCCTTGAATGTAATTCCTTTTTTCTGCATATAAGCCATAGATAAAGCCCATTTATGGAAGGCACTGCCAAAACAGACAGAACCATCCTGAACATTAACCTGCCATTTCTCACCATAGCCTTTTGGCGCAATATCCATTATAAGCTTATTGACAGCAGTTATTATTTTTATGAAGCGCTCCTGCATCTGCTCCGGTGTTAATTGTAATTCTTTAATCAGCCTATCAACCTTGTTTATGAATAATACTGGCTTTACAAGTTCTCTTAACGCTTGTCTTAAAACTGTCTCTGTCTGAGGCATAATGCTTTCAACTGCATCTACTAAAACTACAGCTCCATCTGATGCACGCATAGCCCGGGTAACATCGCCACCAAAATCAACGTGGCCAGGAGTATCCAGCAAATTAATCAAGTACTCATTATTATCCGAACTATGAACCATAGAAACAGCAGCCGTGTCTATTGTAATCCCTCTTTCCTGCTCGTCTTCATGAAAATCCAGCTTTAGGGCTTTTCCAGCATCTTCTTTTGACATCATGCCAGCTCCTGCCAGCAAATTATCAGAAAAGGTTGTTTTGCCATGATCGATATGGGCGCATATAACAATATTTCTTATGTTAGTGGGCTTCTGCATAATTCGCATAACACTGTCAACCATCTTTTCTGCCATATTTTTACCTCCAAATCCAATTGTAGAAAACTATTTTCATGATTTCCAAAAATATTCTACTTTTTTAACCTCTTTTGACTCTGTAGGGAAAATTGTACGTACAAGCTCTTTTGGCCTGAACCATAGTTTAATCTCGCGTTCAGATTCCTTTTCGTTTTCAGAAGCGTGTACAACATTCTCAAAAACACCTTCTTTGGTAATCCTTCCAAATTTTCCCCTTATGCTTGTGGGCTCTGCTTTTTCAGGATCTGTTGAACCTACAACATGCCTTACTTTTTCAATTGCATTATCTCCCTGGTATACCAAAGCCAGAACCCTTTTAACATGAAACTCACCCATGATATAATCTATAAGTTCGCTAAAAAATTTTTCATCCCTCAAGTGCTGGTAATGTTCTTCAGCTAATTCCCGCGTAACTTGCACAACTTTGGAGCCTACAAGTATTAATCCGGTATCTGCCAGTTCTGTGATTATATTTCCAGTAAGGAATTTTGCCATGCCATCCGGTTTTATCAAAACTAAAGTTTGTTGTTTTGTCATTTTGTTTTTTGCGCTACCTTCTCGTACCTATTGCTCCATCTTGTCTTTATCGGCTTTCTTCTTAATTTTAGCATGTTTTTCTCGCACTTAGAGGAGCAGAAATATAATAGTTTTGCATCTTTCTGCACAAATATCTTTCCGGTCCCTTGAGGCATGCTTATACCGCAAAAAGTGCATTTTGGCATTAACCCAGACCCCTTCCAGATTTCTTTAATCTTCTTGCTTCTATCTCGGTTTCCCTTAACATCAGCATATCTCCGGTCTGTATAGGGCCACGGACATTCCTTCTCAAAACCTTATTCTTATCGCGGCCTTCCAAAATTCTGCATCTTACCTGTATAGCCTCTCCCCGTGTCCCTGTCCTTTCTATAATTTCCTCTACTCTGGCAGGAGTTGCAAATGAAAAATTAACAGCCCCCTTTTTTTCCTGCTGTGGCCTCGGCCTTCTTTGCTGTTCTGGTTTTGTAGCTTCTTTTTCCATATTCTTCGAGTTTACGAGGAGATTTGAAAACCCATGAAATGGGTACTGGAAATCTCTTTGAAATTCTTTGATTTTCTAAGAGATTTCCTTATATCTCCGATTTTCATATTACTTTAGTTTGCTTATTATCTCCTTGATTAAATTCTTTGCTTCTCCTTCCTCTGTTATGGCGATGCTTCCCGTGCCGACCTGTATGCCGGCTGCTGCTCCCAGCTCTTCCTTGCTTGGAACAGTAAAACAAGGAACATTTTTCTCTTCTGCAATCAAGGGTATGTGCATTGTTATTTCCGGCGGTGTAACGTCTTTGGCTATTGCAACTAATTTAGCTTTGCCTCTTTCGATAGCTTTTGTCGTTTCATTAGTGCCCTTTATCACTTTTCCACTGGTTTTTGCTGTTTCAATAGCTTCATAAACCTTATCCAACAATTCCTTTGGAACTTCTATAGATGCCATTTTTTCCTCCACTATGTTTAATCGAGGTATCAGAATTTAAACCTCACTCAGGCTGTGACCTTCTCACAACCATCATCAATCATAGGTAATTTTTAGAATATTAGGCTTATTTAAAAAGATTTTGGTATAGCTCCTGTGTTTTTTAAAGAGATTAATTCTGGTTGTGTGATAAATCCTTTTTGTAGAGCTTCGGATTCATATTGCTCTAGACTATTTGGCTTTCCAGTTAATTCTTGTAGTCCAAAACTAGCGCTAATTGCATCTATGTAGTCAAGTTTAGTCCATTGATCAGATTGTATACGTTCTAGAATTTTGAGACCATGTTCATAATGTTTTTTTGCCCGCCTATTGCTCCCACTAACCTCATAGGCATAACCAATCTGAACTGAAGCATGTGCATCATTTGTATCCCATCTTACTGCTTGCTGTTCATCTTTAATTGATTCTTTATAATTACCTAATTTCAGATGGGCAAAGGCTCTTGCGGATAGCATGCCGGGTGTTCTCAACCATCCATATTGGCTCATGACTTCCATCGCAAGATCTATAGCATCATTATATCTCCCCGTGTCATTGAAAATCCCTGCTTTATGTTCATATAACCCATTATTCCCGGGAGCAAGTTCTATTGCCCTAGTTATGTCTTCTAAAGCCTGGTCTGGATTACCTGCTTGTAGGTGAGCGGTGGCTCGTGATTGATACACATTTTGGTGTTTCATACCCCCGGATAACGCACGCGTAAAATCATCTACCGCTTCCTGTGGTCGATCAAGCAATAGTAAAGCTAATCCACGGTCGTTATATGCACGGGCAGCCTGACCAGGTGAAGGAAAAGGGATACTTAGACCGGCAGACAGAACTTTAACAGCTCGTTCAAGATTTGCATCACTATCGAATGCTGCGTCAAGGTACCGTTCACCGATTTCGATGTTTCTTTTTATGCTTATGTAAAAAGGCATGATATACATAGAAGCCAACCCCCATATTTAAAGCTTGACACCAAGATATGCAGTTTTCGTCACTAATATTTAAATACAGAACAGCATTTCTTTTGCTTATGAAAGCGATATTCATGCATGTAAAATATACCGGAGAAGCTGATTTAGGCAAGATCGAGCTGGATAAACTGCCAAATAAGCTAGGGATAGTTACAACGACACAATTTCTTGGAAAAGTTGATGAAATCCAAAATTATTTAGAGAAAAATGGAAAGGAAGTTTTTATCGATAAAGAAAAACAAAGGAATTCCGGTCAGTTATTGGGTTGCGATGTTGGTGCCGCTACCAAGGTACAAGGTGATGTGGATGCCTTTCTTTATGTCGGTTCTGGTGAATTCCATCCGTTAGGAGTAGCTATGCAGACAAAAAAAGATGTCTTTACATTCAATCCTGTAACAGGAATATTTTCAAAATTGGATGAAAAGGAAATAGAAAAATATAAAAAAACTAAAAAAGTAAAATACATCAAATTTCTTAGCGCGGACAACATAGGGATAATGGTCACAATCAAGCCCGGGCAATATAGCTACAGAAAAGCTTTGGAAATCAAAGAAAAACTAGAGAAAAAAGGCAAGAAATGCTTTATCTTTGTTTTTGATACCTTAGATTCGACAGAGATGCAGAATTTTCCATTTATAGACTTCTGGATCAATACTGCATGCCCCCGGATTGCAGATGACAGGGACAAGAAGAATGTTGTTGATATGAATGAATTGAATATTATCTCTCAATAACCTTTTCTTCGTCGGTTAGGTCAATAATCCTGCTTGGCTTTCCTTTTTTTTCGCCTTCATAAACAATAAAATCTACCTTGCTCTTTATTTCTGCATCTAAGTCATCTAAAGAGGTCATAGGATCGTTTCCGCTTTTATTTACTGATGTCGTTACAACCGGTATGTCGATTTCTGCAACAAAATTACTGAACCAATGATCCGGAATTCTTATGCCTAAAGTATCTAAGCCCGGAGCGACGTTTTCTGCTATGCAGCGATTTTTTATCTTAAGAACTAAAGTGTAAGGCCCAGGTAATCTTTTTATCCAGTTTTTTGCATTATCATTCACTACGAAGTTTTCATCGATCCATTCTTTGCTTGGCGCAATAACAGAAAAAGGATTTTCTTTTCTTTGTTTTGCTGCTCTTATCTTTTCCACTGCTTCTTTGTTAGTTGCATCGCATCCGATACCATAAATTGTATCCGTAGGATAAATAAAAATAGGAGAGTTCTCTTTTAAATCAGTCCTTATTACATCTTTTTGGCTTTCAAGCTCTTCTTTGCTCAAAACTCTCATAGAAAGACGGAAATTTGAAGTGTTTTTATAGTTTGTGTTAAAGTAAGTAAAACAAACTACAAATTCCTAATGCTCTGATTCCTAACACTCTGCTGCCAATAAAAGTCATCAAGGAAATCAATCTTTTTCTTGTAAGCATCCCATTCCACAAATTTCTTTTTGAAGATGTTAAACATTTTAAGCACCTAAGTAGCCTTTCATGAATCCCTGCTCGGTTGGGGAAATGCTATCATCATCAACATACTCATCAATGCCTTCTTCTGTGTAGATGTCAAGCTCTTCTTCTTTATCCGGTACTTCTTCTATTACAGGTAATGCTTCTTGCAATAACTCTTCTTCCATCTGAATCACCTCTTTTCTAATAATTTTCCGCTGAATTGCAGATCAAAACTGTCTAAACTCTTTAATGTTAAATCTCTAATCTGCTTGTAAAACAACTCTTTTATTGTTTCATTGCTTAAATCCATTTTTTATCACCTTGTTATTTTAAAAGGGTGGGGCAGGAATGTTAATGGGGTGAATTCATCCTGCCCGCCTTTATCATGAAAATTTGCGAATGCAAATTTTCAGGATGCCAAAAAAGCTATGCTTTTTTGTGCATGAATAAACACCGGAAGTGTTAGGAATATTGTAGTCAAGGTCCTTTATATATCTCACGCGCGAATGTCCAGTGCAATATGAGCAATGTCCAGTGCTTATTTTCAATATTGAAAATATATGATATGCTCATGTATTGAAAGAATAAGTTTTATATATGAAAATAATTATTCTTAGTATATGAAGAGAGTAAATATTATAGTCCATGGCTCTGTACAAGGTATTTTCTTCAGGGCTAATGCTAAAGAAATAGCAGAAGGTCTGGGGCTTAGTGGATATGCCAAAAACTTGCCAAATGGTGCTGTAGAGGTTGTTGCAGAAGGTGAAGAAGATAAATTAAAGGAATTAATTTCATTTTGTAAAAAAGGTCCTGAAGCTGCTGAAGTCAGTAAAGTTGATGTCAAATTTAGTGAGGCGAGTAATAAGTTTGAGGGTTTTGAGGTAAGGTACTAAACCAAAAATTATATAAAATAATCAGAATCATACTATTCAATATGCCAACGAAAGAAGACGTTATGACTATCCTTAAGGGAGTGAATGATCCGGAGATAGGCATAGATATAGTTACTTTGGAATTGATTTATGATGTTAATGTTATAGAGGGTAAAGCTAACATCAAAATGACGTTTACCACCCCAATGTGTCCGTATGGGCCGATGCTGGTTGAGGAGATAAAAGTCAAGGTCAAAGAACTGAATGGAATCAAAGATGTCAATGTGCAAGTAGTTTTTGATCCTCCCTGGAGTCCTAGTGAACAATTAAGGGCTACATTAGGGGTTTAGTCTTATTCCTCAGATTTTTAGTAATATTTAAATAGGGGGATGTTAATCTAAGGAAAATAAAATAAATTGTGAGGAATATAAAATGAATGGAACAGTAAAATTTTTTAATGAGGGAAAAGGCTTCGGATTTATTGCCGGAGAAGACGGAAAAGAGTATTTTGTACATAAGACTGGATTAGGAGAAGGCGTTAACTTAAACGAAAATGACGCTGTAACCTTCGATGTAGAAGAAGGAGACAGAGGTCCTAAGGCAGTTAAAGTTACAAAAGGCGACTCCGGAAGTTCTGAAAGTACAGAAAGTTCTGAGAGTTCGGAAAGTACTGAAGAAAACAAAGAGTAATTGAATTCTTTTTTTTTGGTTTTTTAAGAATTGAGTTAGGGTTAACTATCTTGGTCCTTGAGGTGGAACATAAACTACGTTAATTTGAGGATTTTGGTATTGGTTAGGCTGAGTTTCAATTCCATTAAAAGTGTATGATGAGAAATTTTGCCCAGGTATGGATAAACCAACTCTGTACCATCTTTCATCCACTTTACGAAATCTTACAGCTACAGCCCTATGACCCTCCACCCTATATCCACGAACAATCTTTTTCTCCATCCAAACGGATAAATAATCAGGAGTTTCCGCCTCAACAGTTCTGCGCTGCCTCGGATTTTTGGCATCCCTTCTGGAATTAGTGTTGTAAGCCATATCGGCCAACCTATAGTGTTCGTCTCTTTCAATATCAGCTTTCAACATATCTATAGTATCAAAACTTTCTTCTGTTGTTGTTCTGAAGAATCTAGTTAGTCCGCCTTCAAATGCATCTGATTTAAATGTAGGCACTTCCAACGGTCTGGCTATATCATTATACGCATCAATACTTAATTCTTCAAGGTCTAATTCGTGTTTCATTTGAGTAAGAGAATGTAAATGGCTTTAAAAATGTTCTATTAGATAACTGCACTATTATTCTATGATTGAACTATGAACTATTTAAAAGAAAGAGCATTACTTTCTAGTAACCATGGGGGTGGGATGATGTCAACAAAAAATGTGATTTTAGAACTTATATATCATATCGGCTGCTTTAAGAATATCAAAAACTGGAACATCTACATCTTCCCTAGGACTTCCAAGTGCTTCATGCACTTTTTGAGGAACTTGAATTAAACTGGAGTTGATATCCAATCCATAATACATTATACCTTGATGTTCCGTGGAAACAAAGTAAGCTGTTTTATCTGGAAAACTCTTAAAGTATTCCATAGCTTGCTCTAAAGTAAGGGAATTGTCCTTTGGAGTAGCTGCCGGTTTAGCTAATTCACTTAAGGATCGAGTCTGATTCAGTCTATTGCCCATAAATTTTTCCGGCATAGAGCAAAGTTAACTTTAATGCTTTATAAACCTTATTGATAAAACCCACCTCTTAAATCAGGGGCTTTTTGGGCAATAAGAATGAGTATTAGGTGACGCTAATCTTGCAGCTAAGGTTCGGAAAGAACGTGGGGGTCAAGAAGAGGATAACTCCTTCCAGCAGCTTCAACTTTAAATTGCCCTACACCAACCCACTCTGTTGGGCTGCGCATCACATCCAGAAGACGAATGATATCATCGGACGAAAGATGCTCGGGAATGCGGATTGCGTTTTCTCCTACTCCAGTCTGGTGAATGGCCAGAACATCCACATCAGGATCCATGCTGAACGCACGATCTCTGTAGGTGTGAGGCATAGGAACACCTTGATGGTTGCCCTCAAAGAATCTGTTGTGCAAATCAACCGTGCGACCGGGTAATTTGACTCTTGCTACAAGATATTCTTCATCTTCTTGCCAAAGATCGGCATAGAGTGCAACTGCATCCATGCCTTCAATACCTTCATAGAGGACATCCCGAGCGTTGGGTGCCTTTGAAATTCCTCTTAGGAAGTCATCAAAAATTTTCCCAGTAAGAGAAGAAGGATCGGGATTCCCATAATGCTTAAATTCAAATCGAATATTACGCCAACCAAACTCATCCGGAAATCGAAGAAAATGGTAAAGAGTACCTGTATCGGGAAGATATATTTTGGTTGTTTCTTGATCATCACCCCAATGACGAGATGTTTTTCCAGCCAAAATATGATTATAAGCTAGGGCAATATTATAGTCAGATGGGTCACGTCCAAGACCATCAACCGTTATGAACTGAACATTATGTGGTCCAGGAAGAAGAGCAATTCGCTTTCCTTCAGCTTCATTCAGATGAAGAAAAAATTCTAAGCCAAACGTAGGTTCTTTCAAATCCCTAAGCAAGTCTTCAATATCAGCGTCCATGAGGAAAGCAAATGCAAAAGAGTTTATTAAGATTACTAAAGACGGGCTTTGGCTTAGAATCTATTTCAATACGCTCCAATCCTGTTCCTGGGCCCAAGCTTGGAGTGATTGCCATTGCACTTCCGGATAATCCTGCTTTAATTTATTGATGTCTACACTATAACCGACCTTATCGAACCACTCGAACATCGTTGCAAAATCCGCATTGTCTTTTCTCATGTATTCCGGATCAAAACCTTCATATTTAATATCTTGGTTGCTGGCTTTTGCTAAAACATTTGCTGTTGCATCGCCAGTCAATTCATCACCTGCAATATCAATACGCTGCCCAAAACCTTTTTCTCTTCTT
>JADFJW010000014.1 GCA_022565235.1 Nanobdellota archaeon
TTTTAGTATACGCTCGGGTTCTAACTGCTCAATTGAATCCAAAAACTTTCCCTCAAGATGCTTCCTAAGCAGCATGCAATAACCAGAAGGGACCTCACCAACAGATTTTTCTTCAGTAAGAAAAAGTGTTTTTCCGACAATAATCCTCAGAATCTTCTTTCCGACATTGCTCTTATGAAGCTGGATATAAATATCTTCTTTTCCACTATTGTATATCTTATCAATTCTGGAGTTTTCTAGATTCTTTAATTCCTTCACCAAAAAATGCAGTTCCAATGAAGATATCTGTTTCATAGGAAGCCACCAACTTTTCTGGAAATATTATCGATGTTAATGCCTTTCGTCGTATCTACAACAAGCACTTTATGTCCTCTCTCCTTAGCCTCGCTTAAGCAGATATCAAATATTTCTGCATCCATATTCTCCCTAATTTTACTTTTAGAATATTTTTTATTCCTTAATCTATTCTCTAACTCTTTCAAATCACATTTAGTGACTATGCAAACATCCACATGCCTCTTTGGGAGGTAATGGGAAAGATGGGAATCTATGATTATTCCGTTTTCAATTTTCTTATGATGATTTATTTCCTTAATTAAAGCTAAATTCAGTTTTTTTGTATCAATAATATTTGTATCCCTTTTTTTATCATAGCCTTCCGAAATATCATACTCCTTAATTATTTCATTGGCATCTAAATAATGAAAATCTAGTTTTTTAGATAGTTTCTTCGCTAATGTAGTTTTGCCTGTTCCTGGTATTCCTGTAACTATAATTACCCCCATATATCTGCGTCATACTACTCCATTTTTAAACATTGTTTTATTTCTATGATAAAAAAGAAAAATATTTTAAATTGGACAATATTAATTTCATCAGATGCAGGAAACAATAACCATCTCAACCTCAAAAAAGCAGGAATTAATTGATATAACCGATAGAGTCAGTTCTATAGTAAAAAAATCCAACGTAAAAGAGGGGTTATGCATCATTTATGTAATGCATGCAACTGCAGCAATAATAATCAATGAAAATGCAGATCCAGACATATGCCTCGACACAATAGATGCTCTAAATGACTTAATTCCGGCAGGTAAATGGCGCCATGATAGATTAGACGGGAACGCTGATGCGCATATAAAATCTACAATACTGGGGCCTTCTGAAACAATACCTATAAATAATGGAGAGTTGCAATTAGGAACATGGCAGAGTCCAATGCTTGTAGAGCTAGACGGACCGAGAAATAGGGATATTATGATTACAATAGTGGGTGATTAAATGAAATGTGATATGTGCGGTGCTCCTGGAAAATTATACGAAGCAGTAATAGAGGATGCAGAATTGAAAGTATGCCACGAATGCAGCAAATTCGGAAAAGTGACCGGGATAGTTAAACAAGATGAATCTAGTGAAACAACCTCGAAGAATAAGAATAAAGAAACAAAAACAGAAGTGATGGAAATAGTAGTTAATGATTATGCAGAAAAGATAAGGAAAAAAAGAGAAAGTTTAGGCTTAAACCAGAAAGAGTTCGCAAAAAAGATAAGTGAAAAAGAATCTTTAATCCAAAAAATAGAATCCGGTCATTTTGAGCCATCGTTAGGGCTTGCCAAGAAAATTTCAGGCCTTCTCAAGATAAAACTAATAGAAGAATATGAAGAAAAACATGAACCGCAATCTAGGACAAAAACAGATGCATTTACAATAGGAGACCTAATCAAGACAAAAAACAAATAAGCTATTAAGTAAATATATAATAATTACATCTTCCAACACCCTCATCTAGGTAAATATTGAATTTTTCTTTTAGCAGATCAATAAAATTATCGTGCTCCTGGTTGCATGAGCCTTCCCACGGAGGGCATGGCATTATATCACAAGTGTTTATCAGAACATATTTTGCCTCTTCTAATTTATTCTGTAATTCTATCATCTTTTTTGTATTATAGAGAGGGTAATAAATCAATTCATCGGATTTTAATTCTGTATTGGCAATAAACGATGGATTGGAAATCCAGATTCCATCTTCAATCTCGTTGTTCTGGACAAAATCATAGAAAGGGCCTAATTTATCATCATAATCGTTCAATCTTAATTTAGGGGTAACCTGAAAAATCCCTATGATTAAGATTAATAATAATAAAATATTTTTATTCTTTTTAAATAAACTGGAAAATTTAACGATGCCATAACTTGCCAAGATATAGAGAAAAGGTAATATCGATAATAAAAATCTCATCTCTTTGTGTTGAGAAAAATTGTAGGGGATAAATGCCAATAAAAAAACTATAGGGATGATAAATTTACCAAATTTTTCGTTCTTAAAAATGAAGATTATCCCTAAAATTGAAAACAAAACCAATGCATTATCCTTAATTAAATTTAAAAAATAAAAATTAAACTGCTGATAGAAAATCCAGCCAGTAAATTTAGTCATCCATGCCTGTAATAAAAAGCTATAGAAAGGATTATTATACAATATAAGGTTCAAGATTAAATAAGGGGTAACCGGAATGATAAAAAATAAAATTGAAATGAAAAACTTCCTTAATGTAGCCCTCTTTTTATAGACTAAATAAATAAAAAATAAATAGACTGGTAGAGCGATAAATATCTGGAAAAATCTCGTCATAAATGCTATACCTAGAAGAAATCCGGCTAAAGAATATTTTCCTCTGATAAATAAATATATCCCGGATAACGAAAAAAATATAGAAGGTATCCCGGCAAACATTATGCTGTTGAAAAAGAAAAATGTTGGGTTAAAAGCTAACAAGAAAGACGAAATTAACGCTATCTTTTTATCAAACAATTCATAAGCTACTAAATATGTCAATATTATAACTCCTATTCCAAACAGCAAAACCATTAATTTTCCAAAAAATATCACATCCAAACCTAACTTCCAAAAGGATCCTAAAATCATGGGCCAGACTAATGGCCTGGAGTCCTCATACAAACCGATTTCTCCGAAAGAGTAAATATACTTCCCCATCCCAATATAAACAGAAGAATCCCACCACAGATCAGAATTAGGATTCAGATACAAAAGATACAAAGAAAGAAATGATAGGATTATTAATATTAAACCTAGGTTATCCTTAAATATCTTATTCATTCTTCTTCCATATGTTGTATTGGCTTTTTCTGAAATATTCAGGAATCATCAGGATATAAATTACCATTATAAGCAGCCAGAAAGGAAACATAAAAAATAGGGGTATCAAATGCCTTAAATCAAATTTTTTATCGAATTTTATTATGGCAAATAAAAACAGGGGGTAAGACAACAAAGTAGAGACTATGCCCACTATGGCTATAAATGTCAATGCTGTTTCACCGGAAAAGATGCTAAAGGACCATTTTACAAAACCAACTATAGAGAACCATTCAAAAAAGAACTTCAAAACTTCCAGATTAAAAAATATGGCTTTTGAAGCGAAATAAGTAAAATAACCGGAAACAATCTGGTACGTTATGAAAAACCCCATTATAACTGCCTGCATATAAGCAAAAAAGAAAAGAGGCAATGTATAAAGGTCAATTATAGTCTTGTTTAGTTGCATATGTCTTTTGAATATATTTAATATTCCCTTGGCAAACCTTGTTCTTTGCCTCAAAAACCCCTTAATATCATAAGGCATATTTGTCTCTGCAACAGCGTTCTCTGCAAAACCGATCTTATAGCCTTTCCGGATTAATCTTATCGTTATATCTATATCTTCTGAAAATCCCTTTGTACTGAAACCGCCGAGCTCCATTATTTCTTTTCTCCTATACACGCTTAATGGGCCGGGTGTAACTATATTTGCATGTATTTTAGAAAATAATGATCTCATCAGGGAATTGTATAGCTGCTCTATATGGACCCACATACAAATAAACTTATTCCTGTTCCTTACCTTGACTATTCCTGTGGCTGCAACAACATTTTCCCTTTGCACCTCTTCCGTCATTATTTTTAATGCGTCCCTATTGATGCAGCTGTCTCCATCGACTACTGCAATTAAATCCCCTTTAGCATACGACAAAGCTTTATTGATGGAATTGGATTTTCCAGAATGCTTTGTCCGGAGTACCTTAACTCCCTTGTATTTTGAAGCTATTTCATAGGTTTGGTCTATGCTTCCATCATCAACAACAATAATCCGCTTCTTCCCATCAAATTCCGCTTTTATTACAGACTCAATCGCTTCTGCGATATACTTTTCCTCATTATGTGCAGGAATTATAATCGTGATGCTGGAGAATTTATGGACCTGCTTCGGCTTTTTCGGTTTAATAAAAAGAAGGATATAATAAGAAAGGATGGTGAGTAAGAAAATAAAAGTAATAATTATCGGTAAATCTTCAAAAAATACCATTTTCAGACAAACTGCTCATTTGCTTCTTTAGTTGTGCAGAACCAAGACAATTGCTTGTTTGAAATTGCTTTGAAAAATGCTACACTGTTTGCAACTGCCAAAACGATCCCTATGGTAAATACTGAAAGAACAAGATAAGGAAATTCTTTTAACAGCTTATTTTTGTGTAATGCCACTAGACCAATAACAAGAAATCCGGCAGTCAACAAAAACCGGGTCATGAGTGTTATGAAATCCCCCATACTAAATAAAGTAAGCTCTCCAAGAAACCAGCCGCTAAATCCTGCAATGGTCATTATAAACACAAAAGGGGCAGCAACATTACCAAGAGTGATGAAAATTATCATTGCTCTTTGTTTTAAAGTAAGCCCTTTTTTAAGCAATATACCATGGGCATTATCGACAAATACCCTTGCATTGCCATAACACCACCTCATCTGTTGCTTTAGGAAACTCTCAAAGGTTGCAGGCACCTCACTAGGAGTCTCAAAATCCAGGTATAAGGTTTTATAGCCTTTAAGTAATAGCTGCACACTTAAATCAGAATCTTCAGTTATGCTGTTTAGGTTCCACCCTCCGACCTCTTCAAAGGCAGTTTTCCTTATTGCTCCTGCTGTACCGCAGAAAAAAACACAGTTTATCTTATTATTAATTGGCATGAGAATTGTATGATACACAATAAGCAAGTATGATGCAAACCTGGTTATTAAATTGGATTTTTTATTATAAAATCCTTGCCTTGTCTGCACAATAGCTACTTTAGGGTCTGAAAAGGGTCTTATGACTTTTTTAAGAAAATCTTTCTTAGGGATCCAGTCAGCATCAAATATCACAATAAATTCCCCTCTGGCAAATTTCATGCTATTCTTTAATGCTCCTGCCTTGAAGTTTTGTCTGTTATTTCTATACACATACTTAACGAACCCCGGATTTTCATCAGCAAAATTTGCTAAAAGGGTTTGTGTGTCTATGCTTGTGCTGTCGTCTGCTATTATTATTTCATATTTATCCCGGGGGTAATCAAATTTCATGCATTGCTTTATACATCTCTCTGCAACAGGATCATTATAAGTGGGTATCTGTACAGTTATGAACGGCAACTTATCCATATTCTTGAACTTTATTTCCTTTTTCTCCTGAAAAAAAAGATTTATTATTGTGAGTGTAATAAACAGGACAGAAAAGAATATTATTGGAAGAAGTGTAAGGTTATAAACAAACAATGCTATATCTTGTGGTACCATTTTAATTCCCTAGCTGTAATTCATAGGGTCTTATAGTCTCACGGAATGTCTCATAGTCTGGTATTCCGGTTAAAACTGAATTATATTTGCCCATTATTCCTATATAAAACCTTTGATTAATTCCTACTGTGCCCAGATTCTCGACCTCTAATACATCTCCGGATAGTTGATCGATATTTTCCTGTTCTTTTATACAATCTTCATATTTATTTCTTGGTATCTTATATTTTCTCAATAGTTTAGGTATATCCTTTATTTCAGTATCAAATAAATCAAAATAGAAATCATAGTATTTTTCCCTATCGAGTTTGTGTATACACAATAAAGCCATAGAATACACAAAATTTTCATTTTTCTCTTCCACATCTTCCAGAGTTAGGTAATTTTTATGGTAGTATCTTACCTTTCCTTTGTCGATATAATCCTCGTTTAGTCTTGGAAAAATATTTTTTATGAAATTCTTTGATGTTTCTGAATCGATGTCTAGCAGGGCTATTATCGTAATGCTGGCTTCTTTGCTCCCATGATAGGGGCTATCTTGTATATTTGGTTTTGATGATGCATAGAAAGTGTAAAGATAATGTGTTATAAGGCCGGTTTTCCCAGTCCCAGTTTGGTTATCATAATCTACCTTATAATTAATAAAATTAACTGCAATAGATGTTAATAAAGCCAGCACGAAGGCATAAATTACAAACTTTTTTTTGTACCACTTCTTGCTCATCCTTCAGAAACCTCTTTTGGCAGCAACTCCTCTGCTTTGAATAATCTTCCCTGGAAAACCTTATCATTCACTATTATTGCAGGAGTTTCAGTGATACCATAATATGCCTTTAGGTTTGCCACAACCGACTCTTGTAAATAAAAATCTATGGGGAACATTATAACTTCCATTCCTGCCTCCCTTATTTTTTTATTAAATTCATCTAACTGCTCCCCTTGCTCTATACATTCCTCGCAGTCAGCTGAATAAAAGTAAAGTCCATGAACTATGTTTGCATCACATTTCTCAAATTGATTTCTTGCTAGTATCCACGTCCTTATTGAAACGTGGGCGTATTCCTGCTTCAATTGGGTGTATTCTTCAGAAAGCTCATTGTATTTCTCATATTCTTCTATTCTAAAAGGTAATCTGTCCCAATAGTACCTTAACTGTTTGAAAAGCTCATCCAATGAAATAACAGAGAAAGCACACCTCTCCTCTGGTGTTAGAGTCTCACTAAAAGTCTGCTCTAATTGCATGCTCTTTAAGTTAGTGTCAAGAAAATCTATATAGTTTTGTAAAACGTCCAGATCCTGTTGGGTCTCTTCCTTAAATAGGATAATGTCTTGTCTTGTTGATTCCTTCACAAGCTTATTTGCATACAAACCGCTAAAGACTCCTGAAAGGTATAGTATGATGGAAGCCGCTATAGCAAACAATATTATGTATGATCTTCTTGGTCTTTGCTCTGAAATCTTAATCCCTCTTCTTGATTGAGTTTTTTTTTATATGCTCAATTTTATAGGTTTTTATGCCGGTAATTAATAGGAATAATGACCATATTCCCAAGGGTAATGGGTTAAATAAAAACCAGCTGAATAATAATAGGGGTGTCAAAGAATAAAATAATATTTTTAATAGTGAAGTGTATTTCATCCTTTTTAGAAAAGGCCTTAGTACCATGCTTAGGAAAAATAGTAAGAAAGTTCCGGCAAAAAGGTAGAAAAAGAGCAATGACGTCGATCTCCCTATAGAATAATTTATCATCCGGACATATTGTATGCTTATATCCAAAAACATATCAAAATATACTGCCCTTGCTACGGAATATATTAAGCTTAACAGTCCTGCAAGTATTGCAACTGTAACCAGTAAGGTAGTATAGTCCCCAACAACAGACTCAAAAGTTCTCTTGTTTAGGTCTTCAAACTCTTTTTTCGGGCTTGACAATATTCTTAAAGATCTCTTGATTATATTAAAAACCATAATATTAAAAGATTCTAATTCGTTTTAAAAAGTTTGTTGTTATAATCCTATATTGCCAATAAAATTAATAAACTACGCCCAATAACCTTGCGTTATGGAAAGGATACCTACTGGCTCAAGAATCCTGGATAAGATGCTTGATGGCGGCTATGAAACGGATGTAATTACCACCATTTACGGTCCTGCCGGTTCTGGAAAGACAAATTTATGCATTCTATGCGCAGTAAATGCCGCTCGTGAGAGGAAAAAGGTGATTTATATTGATACAGAAAATAATTTTTCTTTAGACAGGTTTAAGCAAATTTGCGAATCGATCAGTCAAAACTATGCTAAGCTGCTTAATTATATCGTATTTCTGCGGCCGGCAACTTTTGATGAGCAGAAAAAGACTTTTGAAAAATTAAAAGAAGTTGTAAATAATAAGATCGGCCTGATTATTTTTGATTCTGTCGCGATGCTTTATAGGCTGGAGTTAGCAAAGAAGGGAGATATCTATGAGGTAAATAATGACCTAGGCATGCAACTTGCTTACCTCAAGCAAATTGCAAGCAAGAAACACATTCCGGTTTTGATCACGAACCAGGTTTATGCGGACTTTGAAGATAAAGATAAGGTTAACCTAGTGGGCGGTGATTTATTAAAATATGGGAGTAAATGTTTGATTGAATTACAAATAACCCCCTCCGGCAATAGGCTTGCTATTATCAAAAAACATCGTTCTATAGAAGAAGAAAAATCAATAACCTTCAAAATAGTGGAAGGGGGGATTCTAGGGACAAAAGAAGGTCGCGGATTTAAGTTGTTTTAAAAAACTCCTCTAACAATCCTTTCTGGTCCATTCAACCTACGTTTTCTCCAAAAACATCGTGAAAGGTAGGAGTTATACAACCTTTTTCCTGACCAACATACATTTCCACAACCTTTTTAAACCAATATATCTAACTTCCTGCTTCTGTGGGTGGTTATAGTTCATGGTTATAGAAGACAAAGAAGCTATTAAGAAACAGCATGCTAAAGGCAAGCTAACAGCTAGGGAACGTATAGAATTACTTCTAGATAAAGGCTCTTTTACGGAGGTAAACGAGGCTATAGAGCTCAAAAGCGCTAATTTTAACCTACAGGATAAGAAAAAAGCAGGAGACGGTGTTATAACCGGTTATGGTAAAATAAACGGAAAAACAGTCTGTATTTACGTTCAGGACTTCATCTTTATGGGCGGCTCAATGGGAGAGATGCATAACAGGAAAATAGCATCTATACAGGAACATGCTTTAAAAATAGGATGCCCGATCATCGGCTTATTTGACTCAGGAGGAGCAAGAATCCAGGAAGGTATAAACAGCTTAGATGCAGGTGGAAAGATATTCAAAAACAACACTCTGGCATCTGGTGTCATTCCACAGATCTCCGTCATTCTAGGGCCATGCGCAGGCATAGCAGTTTACTCACCAGCATTGACTGATTTCATTTTCATGACCAAAAAGATAAGCTATATGTTCATAACCGGTCCGGATGTAATAAAAACTGTGACTGGTGAAAGTGTTGATTTTGAAAGCCTAGGGGGCTCTTTAGCGCATAATGAAAAATCGGGTGTAGCCAGCTTCATGATGGAAACTGAAAAGGAATGTCTTGAGACCCTAAAGCTTCTACTAAGTTACTTACCGCAAAACAATATTGAAAATCCCCCCATTATAAACACAAATGACGATCCAGAAAGGGCAAACGCAAAACTAAAAGATATCATACCAAAAGACTCAAAAAAATCATATGATGTTAAACTGGTAGTAGAAGAAATTGTTGACAAAAATACCTTCTTAGAAATACAGCCATTATATGCGCAAAATGCAGTTGTCGGCTTAGCAAGATTAAACAACCAGACAATAGGTATCGTAGCCAATCAGCCAAAAATATTGGCTGGCTGTTTAGATATAGACAGCTCGGACAAAATTGCAAGGTTCGTAAGATTCTGCGACAGTTTCAACATACCGATAATAAACCTAGTTGATGTTACGGGCTATCTTCCCGGTGTCAATCAGGAGCATAACGGAATCATAAGGCATGGTGCAAAAATCCTTTATGCTTACTCTGAAGCGACCGTTCCTAAAATAAGCCTCATAATGAGGAAAGCCTATGGTGGTGCTTACATTGCCTTGGCATCAAGAGAAATGGGTTATGACACAGTAATAGCATGGCCCAATTCAGAAATAGCAGTAATGGGAGCAGAACAAGCAGTCAACATTATTTACAGAAAAGAGCTTAAATCAGATAAAACAGGAAAAATAAAGAAGCAAAAAATAAGCGAATACAAAGAAAAATTCCTTAACCCAAAAGATGCCTCAACGCATGGCCAAGTGGATATAATAACTGAGCCTAAAAACACAAGAAAAACATTGATCAAATGCTTGGAAATGTTAATGACAAAGAGAGAGAGGCGACCGGCAAAAAAACACGGCAACATCCCGGTATAAAATGGAAGATATAACTATAAAGGTTGATGGAAAGGAATATGAAGTAAGAGTTGAAGAGACTGATGATGGCAAAATACTTGTTCGTTGCAATGGAGATGTTTATGAAGTTGAATCAACGCAAGACAAGGAAGCAGCCATCTTTAACAGGGTAAAAAAAGAGAAAATTGAAGATGCTGGCAAAGCAGTTGTTACATCACCCTTGCCGGGAATAATTTATGAAGTGAAAATTAAAAAAAACGATAAAGTAAAAGAAGGCCAATCATTGATCAAGCTTATAGCGATGAAGATGGAAAATGACATAACAGCTCCGAGATCAGGAACTGTAAAAGAAGTAAAAGTGAAAAAGAATGATAAAGTTAATAAGGACGATATTTTATTAATAATGGAATAGGACCAAGGGTGAAATAAAATACCTAAGAAAACGACAAAAAAAACTGTTAAATCAAAAACAAATAAAAATATTGTAAAAAAACCTGCACAAGTGCCTGGTTCTAATCTGAAACCATTGGTATTCGCAGCCTTGTTTGCAGCTCTAACAGCAGCAGTAGCACCACTCAAAATACCATTAGGCTTTACCCCAGTTCCCATCACCCTGCAAACCCTGGTTGTTTTAATGTCAGGAGCTATGCTGGGTCCTTATTATGGTGCTTTAGCGATGATTCTTTATGTAGTTGTAGGCATTCTGGGCTTACCGGTATTTGCAGGCGGAGGTTCAGGAATTGGAGCTATACTGGGTCCTACAGGAGGTTATCTAATAAGCTATTTCGTAGCAGCCTACGTTATAGGGAAAGTTGTACAGATGAGAAAAAAACCAAAATTCATTGATTATGTGGTTGCCATGGTTGCAGGAACAATAATCATCTATGTCCTGGGAGCAGGCTGGGGAATGGTAGTTACCGGACTTGGAATATATGCAATCCTTGCAGGATGGGTACTTCCATTCATAATTGGTGATACAATAAAACTGCTTGCAGCAGCATACATAGCAAAGAACATCAACATAAAGCGATACCTGAGATGACTCAACTTATTTTATTGGATATTTTTTCTTACAGCTGCATGAATTGCTTAAGGTCATTAGAGTACATAAAAAAGATAGATAACAAATACAAAAAATACGGCCTAAAAACAATTCTTATACACTCACCTGAATGGGAGTTTGAAAAAAATAGCAATAATGTCTTAAGGGCAGCAAAACAATATCATATTAAAATTCCAATAATTATTGACAAAGATAAGAAGATCATTAAAAAACTAAAAATAAACTTCTGGCCAACACAAATATTAATTAAAAATAATAGGATAATATACAAACACATTGGAGAAGGAAATTACAAGAAATTGGAGAATAAGATTAGGGCCATATTAAAGATTAAGTCTAATGCAGTTTTTAATAATGAACCAAAATATACTAAATTCCAGACAATTTACGCAGGAAAAAAGAAAGGGGGCGGGAGTTTAGACAAAAAAGGACATTGGAAGCAAAATAATGAATTTTTGGAGGGAAAAGGATTCTTAACATTAAAAACAAAAGGTAATATTATAAGTCTTGTAGCAAAATCCATCAGTAATAAACCAATAAATGTTAAAATAAAAGTAGATAATAAATTAATCAAAAAAATGAAAATAAATGAACCACAATTATACAAGGTGGTAGAATTAAAAAACAATAAATCAAGAACATTAACTATAGAAACAAAATCAAAAATAGCAGTCTACTCATTTGCGTTCCAATAATATACGGTCAAAATTAAACCCGTAAAATATCCTGTCTCGGGATGTCGCAGACATCCCCATACGCTGTTTTACGGGCACGTAAAAAATGATACAAATAAAAAACCTATATTTCAAGTATGAGGATGAATTGGTGCTTAACAACATAAACCTCAGATTAAACGATAGTTCCTACACCGCAATTATCGGAGCTAATGGTTCCGGGAAGACGACTTTAGCAAAACACCTCAATGCATTGCTTCTGCCGACAAAAGGCACAGTGATTGTAGATGAGATAGATACAAAAAAAGACCAGTTTAATGTTAGAAAAAATGTTGGTTTTATTTTTCAGAGTCCAGAAGACCAATTAGTGCATTCTATTGTCGAGGAAGATATCGCATTCGGTCTGGAAAATATAGGGATTGAGACTGATGCAATAAAAAATAAAGTAAGAACTATTTTGAGATTATTGAATATTGAATACCTGGCAAAAAAGAATGTAAACATGATTTCTGCAGGACAAAAACAGCTTACAGCATTGGCTGGAGTATTGGTGATGGAACCTAAATACATAGTTTTTGATGAGCCAACAACAACTTTAGACAATAAAAATAAAAGAAATATTATGGGAATAATAGCTAAATTAAATAAAAAAGACAAAATTGGCATTATACTGGTAACTAATCTCCTAAGTGACATAAAATATGCTGAAAATGTTGTTGTTATGGGAGAAGGGAAGATAATATTTAATGATAAAAAATCAAAACTAAACAAATCAATATTGAAAAAGGCCGGTTTAGATGTTTAAGAAACTAACATTTGGTCAATATACTTACAAAAACTCAATAATACATAAACTGGACCCCAGAATAAAAATAATAACCGTAGTTTTATTGAGTGCAACAGCTTTCTTAATGAACTCCTATTACAAATTTGCAGTTTTTTCATTATTTATATTCCTATTGATGATTTTGTCAAAAATAAACTTTTCATCTTTATTGAGGAATTTAAGGCCATTCTTCTTCATGTTCTTATTTATACTATTGATGTACATTTTCTTCTCAAGAAATGAATTGGACCAGGGAATAAGGACAATATGGAAATTCATCTTGTTCATTATAATTGCATCTATATTGACTTTTACAACAACAATAACCAACATGGTCAGTGCAATTGAAAAACTGTTGATACCATTAAAGATGATTAAAATAAATCCCAGAACTATTGCAGTATTAATAGCTCTAACAATAAGATTTGTCCCTTCCTTATTCCTATACGCTGACCGTATAAGGGATGCAAGACTGGCAAGATTAGGAAATTTAAAGACTCCAAAACAAATAAAACTCTTATTCTTACCGTTAATAGAAAGGGTCTTCAAAAGCGCTTCCAATTTAAGCGATGCGATGCTATCAAGAAACTATACAGAAAAAAGAACTACATATTTCAATATAATAAGATTAAAATATTATGATTATATCTCCCTTAGTTTATTATTAATGTTTATACTTTTTATTTTAAGGGTAGTATGATAGATTTTTTATTTTAAAGTTTATTGAATTATTATAATGCACTGATCTATTTCCCAGAAGTCTTCTGTCCAAACAAGATACCCATCAAAACATTAAGTGCCCATGCCTGCCATACGTTTATTGAAAGAATACTCCCAAAAACAAAGTTCCACAGCATCTTTACTGGAAAGGCCAAAACTAATCCTACTATGCCGCTTATCAACACGACCAAGGCTATGGTATAACCCATCTCCAGCATTCTCTTCAAAAAAGGCACTTCATCCAAAAAAGTCATATTATATCTACCTATAGGGATGTTATGCTCTTTTTAAAGATTTTGATTAAGGGGTATTTCAATAATTTTAAACAATGAAAAAATTGAAATGTTTCGAGTTTAAAATTTTGAAAATTCGAAGAATTTTCATTAATTTTAAATATGGACTAGTAAGTTGGTTTAACTATGAAAAAGAAACCAACCACTACTGCTATAGAAAACCGCTTCAGGATTGCTATTTTCGGCTCTGCGAGAATAAAAAAAGGGCAACAAAGATACAACCTTATTTACAATCTTGCAAAAGAAATAGCAGAACAGGGTATCGACATAGTAACCGGCGGAGGTCCGGGTTTGATGGATGCTGCCAGCCGAGGTCATCATGCAGGAAGAAAAAACAAAAATATATACACCGTAGGCCTTACAATACACCTTCCAAAAGAGCAAAAACAAAGTTATCATCTGGATGTCAAAAAAGATTTTCATAAATTCTCAAAAAGGCTTGATAATTTCATACATTTATCAAACGTCGTTGTAGTTGCCCCGGGTGGTGTTGGGACAATGCTGGA
The DNA here is from genome assembly GCA_022565235.1 of Nanobdellota archaeon. GTDB lineage: Archaea > Nanobdellota > Nanobdellia > Woesearchaeales > GW2011-AR4 > JACPJP01. Next base: position 14,110 of record JADFJW010000014.1, read on the forward strand.
GCTGATGTATGTATGGCAGCTTGTACAAGTAAAATACTCATGCAGAATACCTATAATCCTCTTTGGGGATATATGGAAAGATTTTATCAAATGGATCAAAAATGGGCCATTAAAAAATAAATTTCTGGATGAAGAAGACTTAGAACTTTTATATCTGGCGAAAAATAGCGATGAGGCGATGAAACTGATTAAATTATCTTATGAAGAATACAAGAAAGGCAGCAAAAATATTTGCTTAAACATCAGGAAATATAGGATAAAATGAAAACTGATGAAATATACAAAGATACCAAAAGAATTAAGAAAAGCCTTGAAAAACTAGATAACAGATATATCCCCTTCAACTATCTTCTTAAGCTTCCCATCATTTAATCTCAATATTAAATTGCAGTTATCGTCGACATCAACAGCTTTTCCGATAAAATCCCCAGACAATGTTTCTGCTCTTATTTTCTTACCCAAAGTATGAGAATGTTTCTTCCAAATACCTATTATTTTATCATATTTTTCCCCATTATAATATTTATACAACGAATTGAAATTCTTGATTATTATTTTTGTTATTTTATCTAGATTATAATCTTTATTGGATTCTATTTTCAACGATGTTGCTATTTGGGTTATATTCTTTGGAAATTTCCCCTGATTGACATTAACACCTATACCTACCAAAGCATAATTTTCCTTTCCGGTTACAGTTTCCGTCAATATACCACATATTTTTTTATTATTGATTAAAACGTCATTGGGCCATTTCACTTCAGCGTTTAAATCAGTAAATTTTTTAATTGTTCTTGCGACGGAAACACCAGCAATAAATGTAAGATATCTTACATTATCTAAATTATCTTCTTTTAGAAGTAAGGTCATGTACAAACCTCCTAATCCGGAACTCCATTTACGCCCAAATCTCCCCCTTCCCCTCTTCTGTTTCTCCGCAGTTACAACCAGATTATATTTTCTATCTTTAGCCAGCTCCCGGGCCTTGTCGTTAGTAGAAGAAAGAGTTTTGAAGTTATAGAATTTAAAACCCACCTTACTCATTTTCCATTAATTCCTGTCTTCCGGCCATTACCCAGGGATTCGGCTTATTGCTGTAATTGCCTTTTTTCTCCATATACTTTGCCACAGCCGTAGTAATAATAATTCTCTTTTGTCCATTAGTCAGCTCTTTTCTCTTCTCACAATATTTATTCACAGACTTAAGGATATCATTTTTTTCTATAAATGCTGTTGTAACTTTCCCTTTAACAAAATTTTTATCGTGTAGAACAGCAAGATGGAAAGGTATTGTTGTTTTTACACCATCAATAATATATTCTCTAAGCGCTCCTTTCATCCTTGCTATCGCTTCCTGCCTATCGGATCCATAGCAAATGAGCAAAGACAATAAAGAATCGTAATCTGGAAGCACCTTATAGCCTTGATGACATATGCTATTAACCCTGATTCCAGGACCTCCTGGCGGAAGATAATTTATTATAGTGCCGATAGAGGGTGTAAAATTATTCAAAGGATCTTCTGCATTAATCCTGCATTCTATTGCCCAACCATCCAGTTTTATATGATCCTGATTAAAAGCAAGTTTTGCGCCTGCCGCTAATTTAATCTGCTCCTTGACCAAATCAACACCAGTCACCATCTCTGTGACCCCATGCTCCACTTGTATTCTTGTATTTATCTCTATAAAATAGAAATTATTATTCTTGTCCAATAAAAACTCAACTGTGCCGGCTCCTTCATAGTTTGCGGCAGATACTGCTCTTATAGCAACTTCCCCGATCTTTTCCCTTACCTCATCATTCAAAGCAGGGCTTGGGCTTTCTTCCACAAGCTTCTGGTGCTTCCTCTGCACACTGCAATCCCTCTCTCCCAAATGAACGACATTTCCATACCTGTCAGCTAGTATCTGAAACTCTATATGCCTTGGTTCCTCAATATATTTTTCAATATATAGGGTTTTGTCACCAAAAGACAAAAATGCTTCTGCTCCTGCGCTTTCATACGCTTTTTCTAAATCTTCAGGTTTGATTATAACCCTCATCCCCTTTCCGCCACCCCCTGCAGCAGCCTTAATGATAACTGGAAAACCTATCTTATTGGCAAGTTTAATAGCATGCTTTTTGTTTTTCAATGGCTTCATAGTTCCTGCTATAACAGGAACATTAGCTTTAAGAACAATTTTCTTTGCCTTTATCTTGTCACCTAAAAGATCTATTGTTTTTGAAGAAGGGCCTATGAACTTGATCTTGCTTTTCTCGCATAGCTTAGCAAATTTAGCATTTTCCGCTAAAAAACCGTAACCAGGGTGTATCGCATCAGATTTCGTCTTTTTTGCAATACTTATTATCTTAGTTATATCAAGATAGCTGACAGCAGGTCCTATGTAGCATGCCTTATCCGCAAACTTGACTGCTAAAGTATCCTTATCGGGCTTAGAATAAACCAAAACAGTTTCTATTCCTAGTTCGCGACAAGCCCTTATAACCCTTAAAGCGATCTCTCCCCTGTTAGCTATTAAAACTCTTTTGAATTTTTTTTCCTTGGCAAGTACGGTATATTCCTTCTCAGTAAAGCTGCTGACGCTTAAACCCTTTGCGAGCATGTCTATAAAAGTTTGCGACGATCTGTTGCTTACTATCTTTTTTAGCTCTCTTTGATCTATACTTGGTATCTTTCTTATTAAGTTAGAAGTTATAGTGTCTCCAAGTTCAGCCAGATATGTTTTTTTGAATATCTTTTTTCTCTTGTCAATAGAAACTACATTGCTTTTGACCAAGGCCTCAACCTCATCATAAACTAATGGTGCTGCCTTTTTCATTTTATTGAATACTCTGCCAAGTGCCTTATAAGAAGATTCTACAGGTTCCAGGCCTTTATTTAGGGACGAAATTAGTCTATTCTTTAGGCTTAATTGCAATTTATTTTTCATTTTACCCATAGTCTAAAGTATCGGTTTTCACTATATAAATATTTGCATATCCTCACCCATACCCTATTTTGCGCCAACGAAACTTTTTTAAACGCCCAGGTATTAGTCTAGGCATGAATTCAATAGACAAATTTAAGGATAATAATGGGGAAATTGACGTAAGCGGCATAAAGCAAATAATCCCTTACGAGGAACCTTTTTTGTTCATTGACCGAGTTTTAAAGCTCAACAAAAAAAATATTATTGCGATTGATGAGGCAAAGGAAAGTTGCTTTAAAGGCCACTTTAAGGATTTCCCGATAATGCCGGGAGCATTGATTGTTGAGGGGCTTGGCCAAACGGCAACAATGCTTATAAGGTATAATATCCCCAATCACGAAGAAAAAGACATCTTAGCGTACAAGATAAGGAGCGCTAAATTTTTCAGGCCTACATTTCCTGGCCAGACATTAAGATATGAAGCAAAGTTGCTGTTTATGTTCAAAAAAATCGCATTTGTGAATGGAAAGGTTTTTAGGAAAGATAAACTGGTTTCAAAGGTAAAGATGGTTTTGGCAATAGTCGATAAAAAACAGTTCCGCGAAAGATATAGTGGGAAAAAATAAATTCTTTTGAATCAAAATGTATTATATAAAAGGTATAGGGATGACGAAATTTGGT
>JADFJW010000015.1 GCA_022565235.1 Nanobdellota archaeon
CAAGAACTATAGTCGAAAAGCATAACTGGGGTACAGAAGACTGGAATAATGGATTTTTATTTGCAAATAAGATGCCTGGGACAGGACTGGTATTAAATGGGTTAAAACACTATAAGGAAGAAATTACAACACTTTTTGTCCAGAAAGGAGATAATGAAATTGGAGTTTGTAATGAAGATATGTTAGATCATAATAAAGATAAATTAAATTTGCCAGATGGTGTTTGTATAAATAAAGATTGGACATAGTAAGATAAACCCGTGTCCGCTACTAAATAACCAAAAATATTTATATACCATTTCTATGGGTAATATTTATGGCAAAAAGAGGTCAGTTAGTTTTTATAGCAATAATCACTCTTGTTGTAGCGCTTTTTGTCGGTGTGATGTACCCGAAGATAGCTAAAGCATATGCGTCTGGAGAAGTTACTTTAAAAGTAGTGGCTGCCAAGGATATAGCATTAACAATAGACGCAATATATGCGTACCCTTATGATATTGAGGTTGAGTATGATGTCGATCTAAGTAAATTTGTAGTTGAGATCTCTCAGAATGATGTCAAGGTTAAGAAGCCAGGTATAGATTCTACTGCAGGAGAGTATAGGTTTGTTTCTATTGGCGGTGATGATCCCAGCACTACCTTAAATAATCCCAAAAAAATTGTTTTTAGAAAAGAAAATAATGAATTGATACTAATCGGAATACCATGAGAATACTTTATTTTAAAAGAGGACAAGGCGTTATATCAAACTGGCCTTTCTGGATAATGTTTGCTGTAGCAGTAGGAGTTGTCGGTATAATCATAGTTAAAATAGCAAATGTTAATGTAGCGGAAGCATCAAGAATACCAAAAGATCTTGAAGATGAGTTGGTTTTAATACCAAGATTCTATAATTCTGAAGAATGTTTTGCTTATCAAGATGATGTTGGGAGAGTACACACAAAAGTAATAGACCCGGTTAAACTAAATAGCGGGTTTACTGAGAACTGTTTTCCCACAAGCAATGCAAATTATGCTTTTTCATTAACTTTGGAATCAGATCATCCTGGCCTTATAGGACCCGGAAGAGAATACAAAATCGGTCCGAAAAAAACCAGTAATTACCTGTCAAGGTATGCCGATAAAGAAATAATAGAGGATGTTCTTATTTTTGCTGGAGGCAACAAATATGAGGGAAAATTAAAAATCCGAGTTAAAAATGTTCAATAAAAAAGGACAAGCACCGAATGAATGGCGAGGCATTTTGACATTTATGTTTGTAGTTGTTATAACCGGACTGGTTTTTTTTGGGTGTGTTGTTTCTGCATCTACAAAAGAATACGAAGCATTTCAATTATTAAAAGATGAAGTCAATGTGATAAGAGACCTTAATTTTTTCTTGGAAATGCCTATTGATCAAGATGATCAAGAAAATAATGTTTTAGATCTTATCATCGAATCCTACCTAAGTGATGATTACAATGAATTAAATGAAATAGCTGTAGACCATTTTTCAAAAGATAATGATGATTGGAAACTAGTACTTCAGATTGGCAATACAAGATTCTATAATTCAGTTACCTATAATGGGGGTGTTGATAGTGTCCGTTTATATCGCATCTTATCCCAAACTGAAACTAAAATTCCAATTCTAGAAGAAGATACAGAATTAATGGTTATCTACCTATTACGTGAAAGACGACGATGAAAATGTTCAATAAAAAATCATTTATGCATTGGGAGATTTTATTAGTTGCCCTTTTTGTGAGTATAGGGATATTATATTTACCGACACGAAGTGTTGATATCCCTAAAGTGGGGGAATTCTCTGCAGATATGATCAAATCCTTAGAAAAAGGAAGCAATATACCTATAATAATTCAAAATATTATGAAATACTTAAACAAAGAAGCCAATATAACCTATGAAAACCACCCCATATTTGGATTGGACAGCTATTGCAACAATGGCACAGGCTTAGATGACAGCGGATACAAAGAACGTTTGATAGAAGAAGGAATAGAGTTTGATCCTATAAACACTATCACAAAGAGAGACCCTATAAACTGCTATGCTGATGAAGAAGAACTGATGAAATATTATGAAGAGGCATTTAGCATCGAGTATGAGGATTTCAGATTAACAGAATTGGAGAATCCGGATTTCTCATCAACAGATTATATTCCTGAAGTGGTTAATGAAGGAACTGAAGAAGAACCAAATTATTTCATAAAATTGATAACGGAAAATGGGTTCACGTTGCCGATAACTACTGATGCAGGGAGGGAAGAAAAAAACATCGGCAGTTTTACAATCAAGCCAAACTTCAAACTTAAAGTACCAAATCCAGTAAACAAGCCCTTTGATAGTACTGAAATCTGCATTTTTGCTAGAGTATGCGGAGCCACATGTCATGACGCTCTAGAGATAAATCCTGGAAGTGATTTTAAGCTTAAGGAAGATGTGTCTGGATTTGGATGTGATGCGTATCATCTTTGCACAACTCCATTAGATCAGTTTGATGAGGAATTTTCGTGCAGCAAAGAAAATGAAGGAGATCCAAACAATCCTATCTTATGCAGGGGGCAATGTATTCCCTTCTGTTCTGTAAGCTCTGACCGCATTGAGGATGAGGATGCGTCTACACAATGCAATGAGTTTTCATGCAGCAGATATATGGAATGTTCTGATTTTAATCCAAATCCAACCACATGCGGATGCCCTGATCCTGCTAATCCTAGTTATACAAACGTTTGTACTGGTAATGAATGTGATATCCTACGTTGTGATAGGGATCCTAGCATAGTTGGCGGAGGTAATACTCACTGCAGAAGTTTAACATGTACAGATTATTACGACTGCTCTGATGGAGGTGGATTGTCTTGTGGATGTGTTGAAGGAAATAAATGTTCTGATGCAGGTTTACCTGGTGAAAGTTGCCCTTTATGTTGGACCAGTACATGGGCAATTGGTAGTATATGCGGCGAATCTAATGCATTTATTTCCTGTAATGAGTTTTCCAAATTAAAAACAAGGACGGTTAAACCTTCTAGTTGTGATACTGCTTTTGATTGTACTGCTTGCGATCCAAGTTGTGATACAACCTGTGGTTGTGTCACCGGTCCTAATTGTGGCCCATGCGGCGTGGACCCTCGAAATGAATGTGGTGGGTGTGGGATTCCCAACCTCAATGAATGCGGCCTTTGTCCTGGCGAGCCTTGCCCAGAACCAGTACCTACACCACCGACACCTGCAGGAGACTCGTGTGAGGGAAGAGAGGGTCAGTTTGATCCAGATGCTTCATGCCAATGTGATATTGCTTGTTCTGATCCTCTGTTCGATGATTGCTGCGATGATGCATAGTAATTTAACAGTAAACTATTTTTAAACACAAAAATATATAAAGAACGATATTTTCCAAAACTAAAAGATGATAAAGATTCCTTACGAACAGATTATTGAAAGAATAAAAAAAGAGGCTAATATTTCTGAAGACGAGATTAACGGTAAGGTAGACCAGAAGATGAAGCAGCTTTCCGGGTTGATAAGCAAGGAAGGGGCTGCGCATATTGTCGCAAATGAATTAGGAATAAAATTATTTGATTCTTTTACTGGAAAGTTACAGATTAAAAATATCTTAGTAGGATTAAGGAATGTGGAAACTGTTGGCAAAGTTCTGCAGACTTATGAGTTAAGGGAATTTACAACGAATGAGAGGCAAGGCAAGGTCGCTTCATTGGTTATAGGAGATGAAACCGGTACAATAAGGATTGTGATGTGGGGCGACCAAGCGGATAATATAAAGAACATAAACAAGGAAATGATAATAAAAATAGCTGGCGGCTATGTCAAGGACAATAACGGCGGCATAGAATTGCATTTGAATGACCGGAGCCAAGTAATATTAAACCCTCCTGGAGAAAGTGTAAATGTTGTAAAACAAAATGCTACACAAAGAAAGGAAATCAGCAAGCTGACGGAAAATGACAATAATGTAGAGATTTTAGGCACTATTGTCCAGATATTTGATCCAAGATTTTTTCCAATAGACCCGGAAACAGGAAGAAAGGTCACTGAGAATGAAGGAACTTATTATCTTAATGATAAGGCTATTGAAAATCCAGATTATTCGTATGTGCTTAACCTTATAGTGGATGATGGGACAGATAATATGAGGGCCGTTTTCTTCAGAGAAACCATGGAAAAGCTTCTTAATTGCAATAAGGAAAAGATTTTGGGCTACAAAGATAATCCAGAAACTTTTGAGCAGGTCAAATCTGACCTTCTGGGAACGCTTGTAAAGATAAATGGCAGAGTCAAGAAAAACTTGTTTTTTGACAGGCTAGAAATAGTATCGAATGATGTTTCCTTAAATCCCGATCCAGAGGAAGAGATTAAAAGACTGGATGAAGAGGTTAAGAAAGTATAGTGCTGTTTTAGAAACTAATTAATATCCCTATTCCTTATGTTTCTTTAATATGATGTATTATACGCATTTGGCATTCGGATTTCTAATTGCATTATTATCTATAGAATTTTTTGATATTAAAAATAAATTAATCTTTATTTTAGTCGTTGTCATGTTTTCTATTTTTCCCGATATTGATGAAAAAAAGTCGAAGATTGGAAAGAAATACAGATGGGCATCAACAATAATCAATTATATTTTTGGGCATAGGGGATTTTTCCATTCAATATACATACCTTTAGCATTATATTTTATTTTTTATTATATTAATAATGAGATCGGAGTTGCTATATTGGCTGGATATTTTTCACATTTGTTTATGGACGCTTTAACAAAAAACGGGATAAGGCCATTGTATCCAATAATCAACAAAAAAATTAATGGTTTTATCAAAACGAACTCTATATTAGAAAAAATATTATTTTTGATTATATTCTTGTCGATATTGTATAGCTTATTATTAATATATCTTTGAAAATATATATTGTATAAGCACTGGACATGCTGAAACATCGAAATTTTATCTCTACAAGCCTTGAAACACCTAAATTCTACTTTGATGACCACTGGACATTCTCGGACGAGGTATTTAAATGAGCTAGTCCATAATATATCTGTTGTGTGAGAAATCATATAACACCTCCATCCCCGGAGCAATGGGTTTATGCCTATTTGCTCATGATTAAGGGGATGTTGAAATAAAATGCGAAAGCAATGAGGCAAGTAAAATGAGTGCAAACATAAAAACTGAGATAGTTTCTGGGAACGTACCGGAAAAAAAGTTTTCTACAGGTGGCTTAGTGGCTACAGTTTGGGAAAACCAAGGAAAAAGTAAGACTGGAGAAGAAGTAAGTTATAGGACAGTTTCTTTCCAGAGAAGATATATGGATAAGGCTGGAGAGTGGCAATCTACAACTACTCTAAGAGTAAATGACTTACCTAAGGCTTCTTTGGTGTTACAGAAGGCTTATGAGTACCTTGTCATGAAAGAGTTGCAAAACGCAGCTTAATTTTTTTTATTTTTTAATTTCAAATATGCAAAAAATTTAAAAGGTGAAACAAATGAAACAAATCTTAATGGAACCAAAAACAGTACAAAACGATAGTAAAAAAACATTGATTAAAAACGATAAGATAAATAATTCTAAAGAAGATAATGAAGAAAAACAAACAATCAAAGAAAAAACTTTATCCGACCTTCCAGGTGTAGGTCCAGCAACTATAGAAAAACTTGAAGCAGTGGGTTATAATGACCTAATGTCGGTTGCAGTAGCAACCCCAGGAGAACTTATAGATGCTACGGGGATGGTGCAGGCAGCTGCCAAGAAAATCATTGCAACAGCAAGAGCTTCTTTAGAAATGGGTTTCGAATCTGGAGAAGATATTCTTAAAAAAAGAGAACTGGTTATAAAGATATCGACAGGCAGTAAAGCTTTCGATGCTCTGGTAGGCGGTGGTTTTGAGTCTGGGGCGCTGACAGAATGTTATGGTGAATTTGGATCTGGAAAAACGCAGATAGGTCATATTCTGGCAGTAAATTGTCAGAAACAATTTCCAGGCTCTACAGTTGTTTACATTGATACAGAGAATACTTTTAGGCCGGAAAGGATTGAGCAGCTTGCTAAAAGTGTCGGCTTGGACCCCATGGATGTGCTTAAGAACATTAAAGTTGCAAAAGCATTTAACACAGACCACCAGATGTTGTTGGGAGAAAAAGTTGAGGATCTCATAAAAAAACAAGGTTTAGATGTGAAACTTGTTATAGTAGATTCATTGACCGCGCATTTTAGAGCAGAGTATATCGGCCGCAGCACATTAGCAGAAAGGCAGCAGAAAATAAACAGACATATGAGAGATCTTTCAAAACTTTCACAGATGTATAACCTATGCGTGTATGTCACTAATCAGGTGATGTCCAGGCCGGATATGTTCTTTGGCGATCCTACGGTACCTATTGGTGGCCATATTGTAGGACATGCCTCTACTTTTAGGATATACCTCAGAAAAGGTAAGAAAGGAAGCAGAGTTGCTAAGCTTGTAGATAGCCCTAGCTTGCCAGAAGGAGAAGCAAGTTTCTACCTTGAAACAAGCGGCTTAAAAGACATTTGATTCTTTATTTTTATATTTCTTTTTATTCAATAAGTTTTTAAAATAGGGATAATTATTTTCTTTTATGGTATACCCTATATTGAAATTGACAATAGGATCTTTGATTAAATTATTCATAAAGAAAATAGATGGAAAGAAAAACATAATCGTAGATGAACCTTTTATAATAGCGTGTAATCATGCCAGCTATCTTGATGATTTTGCTGTACCCAGCGCTTTCTACCCCCCTATCGATAGGAAATTCCATTTCTATGTCAATTCTTTGTATTTTAAGAATATTATTTTTAGGATATTCCTAAATTTATATGGAAGCATACCTGTCGATACAAAAAAAGGCAAAAATCATAAGCAAGTTAATCGAAAGGCATCCCATATGGCGATGAAGTACCTTAAAAAAGGCGATATAATCTTTATTTTTCCTGAAGGATCAAGGAGTCTGGATGGCAAATTGCAAAATGGAAAAGTAGGTATTGCGAAACTCGTCTTGGAAGCAAGAGTCCCTGTCCAGCCTGTCGGCATAATTGGATCTAACAATATTTTGCCAAAGGGTAAGTTTTTACCACAGCTAAAAAGGTGCAAAATTAATATAGGTAAGGCATTATACTTCAAAGAATATTACAATAAAACAATAACAAAAAAATTGTTAAGAGAAGTGACAAACAAAATCATGAAAGAAATAGCAAAATTGATAGGTCAAAAATATAATTATTGAAAATGGTTTACCTAATTACGAAAAGGACAATACTCTCCATAATCAGACTTTGGATTAAGGAAGTTAATGGAATGAAGAATATTCCTGAAGAAGGGGCTTTCATAATAGCAGCCAATCACGAGAGCTATATGGATCATTTGATTATAGCATCAACTTTTATCCGTCATCTAGACAGAAAGGTTCACTTCCTTTCAAAAAAAGAACATTTTGATAATGTTTTTAAGAAAGCATGGCATACCTATGCGGGCGCAATACCTCTTGACAGGAAATCTGGAGGAAAAGAGGCTCTGATATGGGCTGTAAAGGCTTTGAAAAAAGGAAAAATTATCGCTATCCATCCAGAGGGAACAAGAACTTTAACAGGAAAAATACAAAGAGGGAAAACTGGCATTGCCAGACTTGCTTTGGCTGCTAAAGTCAGAGTGATACCTGTTGGTCTTATAGGGACATTTGAAATTTTACCAAAGGGAAAGTATATCCCAAAATTAAAAATGGCTGTTATGAACATCGGAAAACCTATGGATTTCGATGAATATTACAATAAAACAATAACAAAAAAATTGTTAAGAGAAGTGACAAACAAAATCATGAAAGAAATAGCAAGATTATGCAACCAAAAGTATAATTTCTAACCATGAAACATATATCTATCATTGGAGCGGGAAGCTGGGGGACCACTATGGCCGTATTAGTGGCAGAAAATGGCTATGATGTTACATTATGGGTTAGGGAGAAGAGTAATATGGATTCTATAACTAAGGAGAGAGAAAATAAACTCTACCTTCCTGGAATCAAGATACCGGATAATGTAAGTATTAGCAATTCTATAAGCGAAGTAGTATCAAATGCAGATCTATTAATCAATGCAGTTCCTGCACAATTCACAAGGGAAGTATCTAAAAAATACTCAAAATATGTTAATTGCGACGTCATTGTTAATACTGCAAAAGGTATAGAGATCGGGACATACAAAAGAATGTCAGAAGTCCTTAGAGAAGAATTGGGAGATATCTCAATAGTAACTCTTTCAGGACCTAATCATGCAGAAGAGGTAAGTAGAAAGATGCCCACGGCAACGGTCATAGCATCAGAGAACGTTAATTGCCTTAATGACGTCAAAAAAATATTCCATACAGATTACTTTAGGGTTTTTACGCATGACGATATCATCGGCGTGGAAGTTTGCGGAGCTTTGAAGAATATATCCGCAATAGCTACAGGTGTATGTGATGGTTTAGGTTATGGTGATAATGCCCGGGCAGGTATAATCACATTAGGGCTGATGGAGATGAGCACTTATGGAAAATTTTTGAGCGCTAAAAGAGCGACTGTCTACGGCCTTGCAGGTGTAGGAGATCTAGTAGCGACATGCACAAGCAAGCACAGCAGAAACCGGTTAGTTGGAGAAAAAATTGCAGAAGGAAACAGATTCGATGATATTAAAAAGAAGATGCGTGGTATGGTGGCAGAAGGAATACAAACAACAAACGCCGTTTATGAATTCAGTAAAAAAAATAATCTTTATATGCCCCTGACAGAACAAGCTTATCTGGTGCTTTATAAAAACAAGGATTTGAAAGAAGCTATATCCGATCTATTGAAGATAGAATAAAATTTTCACTTCTTTCAAACTTTACAAATAATTAAAAATAAGACTCTAAGTTTTTATTCTTCTGTAAAGTCCTCTACCTTTTCCTTAAGCTCCTCATTCTTCTTTAGAATCCCCTTATTTCTCAAATATTCTCTTGCAAGTATCCAAAAAAATAATCCTAAGCTTTTTTTCCCCTTATTATTACTGGGAATTGCAAGGTCTATATTGTTTGCTTGGTTATTAGTATCGCATATTGCAACAATAGGAATACCAATTTTTATAGCATCCATGACAGCATTTCTGTCTGGACCGAAGTCAACAATCAGCAAAATCTTGACTTCAATATATTTGTCCAGATTAGGATTCGTTAAAGTTCCTGGAGGATATCTGCCAGCAAAAATCTTTGCTCCAGTAATCTTTCCGAACATCTTTATTGGTTTCCATGCACTTTCCCGTTTTCCAACAATTAGAATGTCTTCTGGGGCGTACTGTGCCAGGAATTTCGCCGCTATGTTTATTCTTTCATCTATCTTTTTTAAATTCAAAACAGATAAACCATCAGGCCTCGTTTTATATATGAACTTTTCCATATACCTTGTTTTAAACTTCGTTCCTATATGTATCCCTGATTTCAGATATTCATCTGTGGGCACCAAAAACTTTTCTTCTGTCATTTTAAGTTAATGCTAGTTCAGAAATTGAACTGCAGTTTTTATTACCTCATGCAGTGAGTTGGTAATGGGAATAGGGAACTATATCATGTTTAAAAATCTTTCTTTAGCGTAGAACGCAAATCAGAGGAAAATCTCTAAAAGATTTCCTAGGTTTGCTGACGCAAACAATCGATAAAATAGTTTGTGTTCTCTAAAATAAGTGGAATAAGCGTTGTTCAATTATTTAGTTTCCCCCCTATCTACCCAAAAACCCCCAAATCCTCATAAACCGGCCCTTGCGGGGTTAAAGTGCTTTTCACCAGTTTGAAATTATCCATATCAATTTTTTTATTCTCAATTTTTATTTTTTTCAATTTATCAATGAAATTTTCTTTGTTATCTATGTATTTTACTCTCGCTAACGTAACATGGACCTTGAAGTTTTTTCCTTTCTTGAATAATTTTTTGAGGCCTTCATCAATGTTTTTTTGTATTTGCAATACAGGTTCTTCTGGTTTTAGTCCTATCCATATAACCTTTATATAATTCTCATTTGGAAAAACACCAATTTTGTCTAAATAAACCGAGAATGTCTTAAATGCTATTTTTCTGAGGTTCTCCGTTATATGTTCTACTTTATCTGGCTGTACTTCCCCAAGGAATTTCAATGTTAAGTGAGTCTGAGCTTTATTTATGAATCTAATTTTATTTTTAGTGGTATCTATTTTTTCCTGTATTTTGGAGATATATTCCTTTATATCTTTTGGAATTTCAATAGCTATAAACAGTCTCATGTCTGGGGTATATATTTATGATTATTTAAAACTACTCAAAAATAAAATAAAAAGAAACAGCCCAATTATTCTTTCTTTTCTTCTTCCCCGAAGTCTTCTGTATCTTCTACTTTTTGTTCTTCGGGCTCTTCTGCCGCAGGTTTTTGTGGTGATACTGGACTTGCTTCTGGATTTCCTGTTGAGGGTTCTTGTTGAGAAGCTCCTTCACTCTCGCCAATAACTTCTGCAAAGCCAACTTTTGTCAAGACTTTTGTCACCCTTATTTTCACTTCTTGGCCCTCTTTTGTGTTGGGTACAAACAAAACAAAGCCTTCTTTCTTTGCAATCCCGTCGCCTTTTTCACCTACAGCCTCTATCTTCACATCTATCTCGTCTCCAACATTAACTGGAGATGGTCTTTCTCTAAAATCTCTATCTTGGTACATATTTATTTATACCTCATATTTTCAGTTTTTTGGGAAATCCGTAAGGAAAACTCACTTCTTAGAATCGAGTAGTAATATATAAATTTAATGGTTTTTTGTGTATGAAAACCATAACTCAAATCGTTAAACCACCGTCTACATTTATCACGGTGCCAGTAATGTATCTGGCTTTCTCTGATGCCAGGAAGACAACGACATTGGCAATATCTATCGGTTCAGCTTCCTCTTTCAATGGAGTCATATAATTTATTATCTTTTTTTTAAAAAAGGGTATATTTTTTGTTATGTCGGTCTTCACAAAACCCGGAGCGATAGCGTTTACCGTTATCTTTCTTTTGCCAAGTTCTTTTGCCAAAGATTTTGTAAAACCTATAATGCCTGCTTTAGCAGCTGCATAATTACACTGCCCGAAGTTCCCATACTGTCCAACTATAGAAGATATGTTTATTATTCTGCCTCCGTCGCTTATTAAAGGAAACATAGCTTTTGTCACATAGAAAATACCGTTAAGGTTAGTATTTATTACTGCATTCCACTCATCTAAAGTCATATTTTTTAATGTCTTATCTTTGGTAATTCCTGCGTTGTTGATAAGAATATCTATTTTTCCAAAATTCTTTTGTATAGTCTCAGCCATTTGCTTCACTTCATCAAAATTGCCTACATCGGCTTTAACAGCTATACATTTAACGCCATATTTTTTTGCTTTATCAACAACTTTTTGGGCTTCCCCAGAGTCATTATAGTAGTTGATAATGATATCTGCATTATTTTTAGCGAATTCGATAGCGATAGCTTCCCCGATACCTCTTGAAGCTCCTGTAATCAAAGCAGTTTTATTTTTTAGCATTTTTATCGAGAAATTTTTGACGCAGATACAAATACCCATTCTCCAAGATAGCTTTTATCATCTGCAAACGGATTGAACTTTTCCAATTCCTTAAACAGCTTTTTTGCCGACATAATAATTAAAGTGTCCCTATCTTTTTCCTGTTCCGGGGTAGGCTCTTTGCCCCCGACCTCTGGTAAAATTCCTGCCTGTAATCTTTTAATTCTCAAGAAATTTATCCAATCACTATACTTGAGTCTGAAACAGTTGTAGACAGGTTCCATACACTCAAATCCAGCTTCTTTCAACGCATTCAGGTATTCTTGTATGGGTTTAGGATCAGGAAAAATAAACTTTCGTAATGGGGCATAAGCCTCAATAAGTTTGTCAAGGTTTTCCCTATACTTTTTGAACTTCAGATCGTTGCGTATGATGTCAATAGCTATATCGTGGACCCTGTATACGGTAGAGTCAAGCATCAGGATCCCTTTTTTTCTCCCTTCCCTTAATACATTTCCAGTATTAAACACAAACATACCTTTGCTTTTTAAGGCTTCTGCAATACCCTTAAATGTCTCTTTTAAGTTGGGTATCAGATGCACAGTATTTGCCGAAATCACATGGTTCGCAGACTCCTTTCCTATGGTCTCTGAAAGGGTGGCATATCTTTTATCCTTTTTTTCCAATAAGAAAAAACTTATATTTGGGCGCGAACTAAGAATTTCATAAGCTTTTCCTAACCATGCCGGAGAATTATCGACAAGCCATAGCCTTATGTCGATCTTTAACTTTTCTAAGATTCTAATGGAGGAAGTTCCTGTACCACACCCAAAATCCACCACAGTGTCTTTTTCATGGATATTTGGCACGGCAATATTTATGAGTTTATCCACACATTGGTGGTTCCAGGACGCATCTATAACTGCATCATGGAATTCGGTCGCACCTCTTGAAGTAGGCCTATTTGGCTTCCAAAATTCAGGTTCTTTTACGGCTATCCCAATAGTCATTTGGTGGAAAGGTAATATAATGACTTTTTAAATTTTCTCTTTTTTAAGTAAATTAGGGGACAACATAAGCTTTATTTCAATTAGTGTGCCGTTCTATATGCACAAAAATATTGATTTTTGGCACGTTTGGAAATTCTTTGAATTTCATAACTTAGCACGGATATTTATGAATTATTATCTATGTTCGCCGCTAAATAAGCGTTAGATTTATAATAGTGCAGAGAAACCAAGTACTATAAAATGAACACAAATAATGTTGTAAAAACAGAAGTTGTTGTAATTGGTGCAGGTCCAGGAGGTTATGTGGCTGCTATAAGGCTTGCACAGTTAAATAAAAAGGTTGTTTTGATTGACAAGGACAAATTAGGGGGGATATGCCTTAATTATGGTTGCATCCCCTCAAAGGCCATGATTTATGCATCAGAATTCTTTGACAAAATAAAAAAATCTTCTAGTATGGGCATAAATGCAGATAACGTTTCCATGGATTTTACTAAAATGCAGGAATGGAAAGATAAGATAGTTTTTAAACTTAACAAAGGCATTAAGTTGCTATGCAAACAGAATAAAATCAAGGTTATCAAAGGAACGGGATTTTTCGAAAATTCCAATAGGTTGAAGGTAACTAACGGAAATGATGTTTCTTATATCGATTTTGAAAAGGCAATAATCGCAGTAGGCTCTAAACCAGTTGAGCTCCAAAACTTCAAGTTTGATGGCAAGAAAATAATAAGCTCTACAGAAGCATTGTATCTTGATAAAATACCAAAGAATTTAGTGGTTATTGGTGGCGGGTATATTGGCCTGGAACTTGGAACCGTATATGCGAAGCTTGGCAGCAAAGTCCATGTTGTTGAGATGGCAAATCAAATTTTGCCTGGATTTGATAAAGACATAGTAACCGTTCTACAAAAAAATCTGGAAAAGCTTAATATTGAAATATACACCAATGCCAAGGCGGATAAATTTGAGAATGGCCAAGTAGTTGTAAATTCGAAAGAAAAAGGGAAAATCTTATTGGATGCCGATAATGTGCTGGTTGCTGTTGGAAGATACCCGATAGCTGATGAAATCGGCCTTGAAAATACGAAGATAAGATTGGATGATGGAGGATTTGTCAAAGCAGATGATAATTTGAGGACAGATGATGAGAACTTATATGCTATAGGAGACGTTTCTGTCGGGCCTATGCTGGCTCACAAGGCCTCCAGCCAGGGAAAATTTGTTGCAGAAATGATCGCTGGAAACAGGGATCGCTATGAACATGCAGTTGTGCCTGCAGTTATATTTACTGATCCGGAAATAGCAACTGTCGGATTAGATGAGCAGGAAGCAAAGGATAGTGGCATAAAGACTAAAATAGGAAGGTTCCCTTTTAGCGCCTCAAGCAGGGCAATGACAAAAAATGAAACCGATGGGTTTGTAAAAGTGATAGCCGACGAAAAGAACAATAAAATAATTGGGATCCAGATTATCGGAAGTGACGCATCAGACCTTATAAGCGAAGCAGGTTTGGCAATAAAGATGAATGCGACCTTGGATGATCTGGCCCTGACAATACACCCACATCCTACCTTAAGCGAGAGCTTAATGGAAGCTGCAGAAGCAACGATGGGTAAATCCATTCACATACTCAACCCCAAATAGCAATTGAAATTGTTGGGGTTTCGTAGCATTAAACCGAAATTTATTAAACAAAAATTATAGTTTCGGTTTAATCCATATTAAATCCAAAATTATGATGACCGACAAAATAATATTTCGGACTGAAGGCGGTATAGGGACAATACTTCTTAATAATCCTGAGAAGCTTAATTCATTCGATATTGATATGATAAAAGAACTTGACAGTGTTCTAGAGAAGATAAAGAATAGTGAACTTAAGGTTGTAATATTGAGGGGCAAAGGTAAATCATTTTGTTCTGGAGGAGATATTTATTGGGAGAGGAAAATTGGAAATCTCAGTAGGAAAGAAGCTAAGAACGAAATGGAATTTGTACAAAGTGTTTTTTCCAAGATTGAGTCTATCCCTCAAGTGGTTATTGCAGTGATACATGGGTATGCTGTGGGAGGAGGCAATGAATTGGCGATGGCTTGTGACATAAGGATAGGTATGGAATCAGCGAAGTTTGTCCATCCGGAAACCTCATTGGGAACTGTAGCACCTTTAGGAGGAACAAAGAGATTGCCCCGGCTAATAGGCCTTGGAAGAGCAAAATATATGCTTTTTACCGGTGATGTTGTGGATAGCAAAACTGCACTTGAATGGGGATTAATAGATTTCTTGGTCCCTGAAAAACAGATAGAATCTTTTTTGGATTCACTTACAGCCAAACTTGCAAGTATCCCAAATAAGGCACTGGAATTGACAAAAAAATCTGTTAATAGGGATTATCTTGCGGATTTAAACGACGAATCAGAGGTCGATGCTTATGTTGAGTGCTCAAGAAGCGCAGAGAATAAGGAAAGGCTTGATAAATTTCTAGAAACAAGAAAAAAATCTAATTAGCTTTTCTTGAGAATACTAACAATAGCCGTACCGCCAGCACCACCGATATTCTGAGCCAAACCTATCCTGGCATTGCTAACTTGCCTTTCTTTACATTCCCCCCTCAATTGCTCTGTTATCTCTATAACTTGGGCAATACCTGTAGGGCTTATAGGATGACCTTTTGCCTTTAAACCACCTGAAGTGTTTACAGGCAGCTTTCCATCCAGTTTTACAGTGCCTTCCCTTATCAAATCCTGCCCATGCCCTTTTTCTACAAAACCAAGGTCCTCATAGGAGATAAGTTCAACAATAGTAAAAGCATCATGTATCTCCACCAAATCAATATCCTTAGGCTGCAAGCCTGCCTGTTTATAAGCGTCCTCTGCAGCCTTTTTTGTTGCAGTCCACGTCACCATATCTTCTCTTTCAAAAGTCGCCATATAGTCTACGGATAGGCCGGAACCAGAAATCTTGACATCACTTTTGTCTTTGCTTATTATACAAGCGGCGCCACCATTTACCGTGATACTGCAATCAAAAACCCTTAGAGGACTTGCAACTATGCTGCTCGATTTTATTTTTTCAAGCGAGATTTTTTTCCCATAGAACATAGCTTTAGGATTCAGAAATGCATTTTCGTGGTTCTTAAAGGCAATCAAAGCAAGATCATCTAAGTTGCTGCCATACCTTAGGAAATGCTGCTGCGCTATCAGGGCATTCTGAGCCGGGAATATAAGGCCTTCCGGTTGCTCAAACTGCTGATCAGCAGCCATCATCAGCTCATCTGCTACTATAAATGTGGAGCATGGTGATAATTTCTCAACACCCAAGGCCATGATGTTAGTTATACTTTCATCGTTTTCAACAATTTTTCCAGCTACCCATAAAGCTGAACCGCCTGATGAGCATGCAGCGGGAGTCCGGATAATAGGTATATTTTTCTTAAATAGAGAACTTAGTATCGTTGGAATATGTCTTTGCCTTTCCCCATTCGTATCTACATCCATGTTCCCAAGGACGATTGCATCTATGTCATTTATACTAAGACCGGAGTCTTCTATAGAATTATAGGCTGCTTCATAGGCCATTAAATGCGATGGCTTGTCTATCACCTCAAACTTAGTCATACCAACTCCTTTTACATACATTCTTAAACACCTTTCGTGAGTTTTGAACCTATAGCAGGTTTAATCTCGCGAGCTACAGCCTTAATCTCGTTTCCAACAACTTCAATGTTTTCAATATTATTCTCTCCCAATCCCAACTTATGAGCTATTTCCAGATATTTTGGTTTTCTTAAAAACAATCCAAGTTCTTGAAAAACTGCATCATGGGCAACAGGATCTTTTGAAGCTAAAATATATTTTAAGAATGATGGAGTTCCGTTTAATGGTCCATTCCCTTCCATCCCTATAGATCCGTCGCTTATTGTGACGTATTTTGGCAATATTTTATGTAATTTTGCGATTGCATCATTCAGGTCAATCTCGCTTTCTTTTTCTAGCCTTTCCATTTTTAAAATGTCGTCCGGAGCCACTAATCTAAACATGTTTTCGAATGCCGCCGAAATTCCAAACACCAAATGCGTTTTTAATACTGGGATATTTATTATCAGATCTTTATCAAAAATTTCCTTCATTACCTTAATTTTTAATCCTTCAAATTCTTTTTCGATAAACTCAGATTCTGCTATGTCTATGAACTTTATTCCAAAATTTTTACATAGTGGCCCGATACCTGTTTTTTTAAGTGCATCTTCTACTGGTCCGTATACGCTCTGCCCGACAATAACTATATTTTCTTTTTTTGCGCCTTTCTTTATCAGATACTTTATTACTGCAGAAACTGTTTTAGGATTGGTAGTAACACCCAGATAGGGATAAGCAACAGCCATCATGTTCGGTTTGATTAAAATTCTTGATGTCTCATTAACCTTTAAATCATTTATAAGGCGCAGCGCCTCATCCACTGCTATGTCCAAATCATATTTTATCTTAACAATTGAAACAGAAGGATCTTTTGCAGCTGGGTTTTCCTCATAGTAATCCCCTATTTTGTAGTCCTTGATTGTTTTTTTTGGTATCCTGTTGCTATGTTCGTCTTCTAAAATCAGTACATTGTAGGGTGTTATCGGGTGCAGAACGCTGGGAACATTTACTTTAGTAATTCCAATTACCTTAAGTTTTCTGCTTATTACTTCTTCTACATTTTTTTTGCAGTAAATGCATTTACCTATGGGGTAAATCCATTTCCTGTTGCAGTTATTACATACCCATCTTATGATCATTTTTACTACCTAGCATTTTTCAAGGATATGGACACTTATCGTACCGCCAGCACCACCGATATTCTGAGCCAAACCTATCCTGGCATTGCTAACTTGCCTTTCTTTACATTCCCCCCTCAATTGCTCTGTTATCTCTATAACTTGGGCAATACCTGTAGGGCTTATAGGATGACCTTTTGCCTTTAAACCACCTGAAGTGTTTACAGGCAGCTTTCCATCCAGTTTTACAGTGCCTTCCC
>JADFJW010000016.1 GCA_022565235.1 Nanobdellota archaeon
AAATTTTAATTGATTTATAAAGTTTTAGGGGGCACTGGACATTCAAGCGTAAGAATAAAGAAAATAGAGGCCCAATGGGGCACCTTACGCCCTTGATCAGACTCGAACTGATGACCTTGTGGTATCTTCCCTAGCAGGATAACAGCTTCGTGGTTTTTACTCACACGCTCTACCTGCTAAGCTACAAGGGCCTAACTTTTAAGAATAAGAATTTTGTTTAAATATGTTTCGGCTTTGTTTTTTTAAAAAATAAAAAAAAATAAAAATAAAAGAATTATTTTTTCTTCTTTCGCCTTCCGCCTCTGACCATCTTAGCCATTGAGACATCTCCTTTCTTATCTATAAAGTATAGGTAGCCTTTCTTTTTCTTGACTCCTACTTTAGCAACAACCTGTATTTTTGCTTTTCCTCTTTTCTTGCCGCGAGCCATTTTAGCCCTAGCAACGTTACCTTTCTTGTCTAAGAAATACAGGTAACCTGATTCTCTCTTTATTCCAACTTTTGCTACTTTTTCTGCCATTTTTTGAAATACCTCCTAACTTTTTTAAATAATTAGACGACCACCCGTCTTGTTTCTGCAAGACATCAGTCGCCTTCTATTTAAAGGTTTCGGAAAATCCGTCGGTAAAGTACTATTCTAACAATAGTAACAACAGCATTACTGATACTCCAAGAACAATCGCAATGAACTGCAATAAAGATTTTTTAACCTTGACTTCTTTGTGTAGTTCCGGTATCAAATCAGAACCGGCAATATAAATAAATCCCCCCGCAGCAAACGGTATTAAAAAAACAGTAATATTTTCCACATAGGAACTTATTGATAAAGAAACAATTGCGCCAAGAACTGCAGCCAATGCAGTAACAAAATTATAAAACAAAGCTTTGCCTTTTGAAAACCCGCCATGTAATAATACTCCGAAATCTCCGATCTCTGAGGGGATCTCATGCAAAATTACTGCTAAGGTAGTTGCAATACCGACAGGAATGCTTACCAGATAACTCGCAGCTATTATCAATCCATCAATAAAATTATGGACTCCATCTCCAAACAAGTTCATCATAGCAAAGGGATGGACATGTTCTTTCGAATTCGGTATGTGGCAATGTCTCCAATGAATAAATTTCTCAATAATAAAGAAAAATCCAATACCCAACAATACATAAATGGAAATATTTAAACCAAAACCTATTTCCTCGACAGCCTCAGGCAACAAATGAATAAAGGCATCTCCAAACAAAGCACCGGCAGAAAAACTCACCATATAAAGAAGAATTTTTTTTAATTTATCTGCTTTGATAGTAAGAGTCAGCAATCCCACAAAAGAGATTAAGCTAACTATTAATACACTTGCTAACGAATAAATCCATACATTGGGCATAGGTTGTTTTTTTGCATTATATTATTTAAATCTTTAGTTTTGATTAGAAAAAATTAAAAACTAACTAAAAACACAAAAACCCTAATGAAACTGATAGCAGACCTACAAGTGCATTCCAGGTTTAGTAGAGCAACTTCTAAACAATTAAACTTAGAAAATTTAGAAAAGTTTGCAAGAATAAAAGGCCTGAATCTTTTAGGTACTGGAGACATAACACATCCAGAATGGCTTAAAGAATTAAAGCAAGGATTGACTGAAGACGGTTCTGGAATCTTAAAATCCAAGTCTGGCTTTAATTTTGTTTTGCAGGGAGAGATCTCAAACATCTATACGCAAGACGGGAAAGGCAGAAGAATCCATAATTTAATTCTGGCAGAAAATTTCGAAATTGCAGAACAGATACAGGAAGCATTGCTGAAGAAAGGGCGTATAGATTATGATGGGAGGCCTATTTTTGGTTTTTCGTGCCCGGAATTAGTGGAAATGATGAAAAATATAGATGAGAAAATAGAGATTATTCCCGCTCATGCATGGACTCCCTGGTTTTCTTTGTTCGGCTCAATGTCCGGCTTTGATTCTGTTGAAGAATGCTTCAAAGACCAGACAAAGCATATCCATGCCATTGAAACCGGTCTTTCTAGTGATCCTGCAATGAATTGGCGTCTATCCCAATTAGACAAATTTACTTTAGTAAGCAATTCTGATGCTCATAGCTTCTGGCCATGGCGTTTAGGCAGGGAGGCAAACGTATTTGACATTGACTTAACTTATGATAACATTATAGGAGCGATAAGAAACAAAAAAGGATTTTTGTATACAATTGAAACAAACCCAGAATATGGAAAATACCACATCGACGGACACAGAGCTTGTAATATTTCAATGGAACCAAAAGAATCCTTGAAAAATAATAATATCTGCCCTAAATGCAAAAAACCTTTAACGATTGGAGTCTTGCAGCGTGTAGAGCAGCTTGCAGACAGGGAAGAAGGCTACAAGCCAAAAAACGCAATCCCTTTTAAATCTTTGATTCCTTTATCAGAGATATTGTCAGCTTTACTAGGTTATGGTGTCGCATCAAAAAAGATATTTGCAGAATATTATAAATTAATCAAAAATTTTGACAATGAACTGAATATATTATTAAACGCAACTAAGGAAGATTTGATCAAAGCTGCTGATGAAAAGATTGCTGATGCCATCATCAGTATCCGGGAAGGAAAAATAAAGATAAAACCGGGATATGATGGAGTCTACGGCCAGCCGATATTTGATAATGCTCGGATAAAATCCAGCGCAAATTTCGTTAACAAAGTAGAAGTTAAAGAAAATAAGCAGGAAGGTTTGAATAAATTTTTTTGATTTGAATAACTTTGTAATTAATTATATGAATTTATGGATTTGTACCTACAGTTTCTAGGGGAAAATTAGCTATATCTTCAAGAGAAAATTGTTGTGGCTCAACTGTTGGATAAGACAAATCTCTTCTTATTTCAATACGAAATTCATGACTTAATCCATCATAAACATATTTAACACAACCACCTCGAGCCGCTTTTCCGGTCAAAGCATTTAAAATTGGTATAGAATCCACACCATCTTCTTTAGAAAGTCTGACATATTTATCTACAAACCTATCTTTCTCTTCTTGAGATAGTTCTTCATAATCCCTTCTAAAATTTTCATCAGTGTCTCCACCATAGTATCCGTATGACCATAAAAATTCACCACCAATATCTACACTACTAACTCCTTTATCTTTCAATCTTGAAATAAGTTTTCTGGCATTAACACCTCTACCAGTTTTCCTATCAAAATCACGGATTACTTCAGCATTTTCTGGTAATTCAAAAGGTGGGTCATCTCTTTTGTAAAGAAGGATAATAGAATCTCGTGACCAAACCTCATCTCTTAATCTTGAAAGATATGCATCATGATCTCCATACCTATCAGAAACAAGCCCCCTATTTGCAGCATAGCCCGGATGCACTGCTACTAAAATTGAATCAGCCATATAATCTTAGTTAACTTATAACTTTTTATATATGTTTCTGTTGATAAGAATTTTTATTTAATCTATTTTTCCGACAAATTTAAATACATTCTATTCAAATAATAAACTATGAACAGCACTTTATTGTCTTCTATTAACAAAAAAGCAATCAACGAGTTTAGGAAAGATTTGCTGCAGATGTTAAGGTTGGGGAAAGGGATTGACAAATATTACGCAGAATCACATTCGGATTTGGACATTTACTTCAAAAAATTCAGTTCTTTAATAGATGCATTCAATAAAAAATACAAAAACATAAAATTAAAGATGGCAAAAAAGACAGATGAAATAGAGCTTAAAATTCTTTTAAACGAAAAAAGCGCAAGGGATTGTTTTGAAAATGCCGCATCAAAGATTATTGGCGTGCAATCAATAGGAACATCAAAATTCGGCACTGCTGCAGTTTCAGATCCGGAAGCATTCTCTAAACAAGTAGAAAAAACCAAAGACAGGCTGTACATCACATATTACAATCCACAAACAGGAACCACAAATGTTTTTTTGCAGTACGATAAAAAGGAAAAAAAAGTCCGGCTCGTTTATGATTTTGAAGAAATTGAAAATGAGCCAAACCCGGAATTCCAGATAGCAGCTTATTATGCGCTAAATCAGGAATATAACAAAAAAATAAATTTGCATGACGAAGCATCTACATTAGGTTTTGCATATACGCCAAGCCATGCTGAAAAAGCAGAATATTTCAGAAAATTTGATCCGCATAAAGGAGAATAACTAAAATTCCTTAAGGAACTTTATCAGCTCATTAGCCTTCTCAAATTCCAAAAATTCTTCTTTTGTAACAGCAGGAATGTCTTTTGGCTTTTTCTTTTTGAAAATAACCAGATTATCAGCATCCAATAATTTAGATAAAGAAGAAAAATCACGCCTTGTCTTGTCCCCAATACCTGTAAGAATCAATTCATTTTCTTTCTTTGCTATAATATCAAAAGGGGTTTTGTTTGTGTCAGAAGCTTCGAAACCCAGATCTATATATTTCTTGGATAAATCAGACTTGTAATTGCTTTGTATCTTATTTTTTCCGGAAAAGATGTTTATTTCATTAAAAACGTTAGGACCGAAGATGTTGTATATTTTCATCGCTTTGCTTATTGTTATCTCGGAGTTGCCTTTCTCATACTTGTCTATCATCCTGCTGGTTACACCAACCTTTTTTGACAAGTAATTCAATGAATAGCCTTTTTCTTCCCTTTTTCTCTTTAGTTTATTCCCTGCTATAGAAATTGTAAATCCGGCTTGAGTTCTTCTGACAAAAGGGAATTTATTTTTAATTGAATTAACAAAAGTGTTGAAATTAAATGTGTATAAATCAAATCTTGTATAAAGGACATTATCTTCCAGTTTATTTCCTGCCTTTTCTGCAATTATGATGGGAACAGCACCTATATAAGATGAAACTAAGTTCATGGCATCTGTATATTCCTTGCTCATCGCATTAGCATCCTCTAAAACTTTTATCAAGAGTATCTTATAATCCCTCCTGGCCAATAGATCAAAGCATGTTCTTGTAAGTGTCTTTACCGTAAATCCATCCTTAAGGAGGAATACTGCCAGCTTGTCAATAATCTTATTTTTCATTATAGTCGGTAAGGTATATTTATTTTAAAAATGTTTCTATCAGGACTGTGCCTAGATTGGGGGGTAGGAAGAATCATGATAAATCATTAATCAAAATAAGTATTTTGACTAGCCTGCACACGACTTGCTCACGTGCTCGCAAGAGGAGTCCGCTCTGACACCTCTTGATCTATTGGCAAAATTTATAAGTAGGATAAATAGTGTAAACTAACTATGATAATAACCCTATCCGGAAAAGCAGGCTCTGGGAAAAGTACTATAGCCAAAGAATTGGCAAAAAAGCTCAAACTTAAGCATTATTCTATCGGAGATTTAATGAGGCAAATCGCAAAAGGAAAAAACATGCCTTTAAATGAGTTGAGCAGAATAGCAGAAAAAGACAAATCAATAGACCTGGAGCTTGACAAAAAAACAATATGGCTAAGGGACAAGAATGATTTTGTGATTGATGGGCGCTTAACCTCCTATTTTTTACCCTATGCTGATTTAAAAGTATTTTTGGATTGCAAAGATAAGGTCAGGGCAGAAAGAATATCAAAAGACAAAAGAAGCGATGAAAAAAGCAAAAATATAAATGAATTAATCAAAAAAATAAAACAAAGAGAGCAAAGCGAGAGAAAAAGATACAAGGAACTTTACAAAATTGATTATTATGACAAGAAATTATATGATCTGATGATTGATACGACCAATTTGAGTATAGATGAAGTTATAGAAAAAATAATGGAATCTGTAAGCAAAGAATAAAATCAAAAAACTTATAAACAAACTTCAACTGCAAAAAACTATTTCTAAATACAAATGGAAACACACAAAAATAAATTTTTGGTGTCTCAGAAATCGGAGATTTCTGCGACCATAAAAAAAACACGACAGCGAAAAATCGATAAAATCGATTTTTTAGCCATTTTTTTGAAAAATAGATAAAAAATGACAATAGTTTCAAAAAACGATTTCATTGAAATAGAATACACCGGAAAAATTAAAGAAGACAATGAGGTATTTGACACGACCGATGAAAAGGTTGCAAAAGAGAATGGTCTGGAAAGCCGTTCTGGTTACGGGTCAGTGATCATCTGTGTAGGTGAAGAACAATTATTGAAAGGCCTTGATAAGAACTTGGAAGGGAAAGAGACAGGAAAAGAATATGATATTGAGCTAAAGCCAGAAGAAGCCTTTGGGAACAAGAATGCAAAACTTATCCAATTAATTCCGACATCTAAGTTCAAGCAGCAAAATATACAGCCAATGCCAGGTATGCAGCTAAATATGGATGGCGTGGTTGGAACGATAAAAACCGTATCTGGCGGAAGGACTTTAGTGGACTTCAATCATCCCTTATCTGGAAAAGAAGTTTCATACAAAATAAAAATCAATAAAAAAATAATGGACGACAAGGAAAAACTCGAAGGATACCTGAAATTAAGCCTGGGCACCAAAGAAATAGAAATAGAAGTCAATGACAGCAACGCAAAAATTAAATTAAAAAAAGAAATACCAAAAGAAGCCCAGGAAAACCTTAGTAAAAAAATAACTGAGCTTATCCCGAACATAAAGAATGTTGAATTTGCTATTGCAAAATAGAAAAAAACAAATAATTTAAATATAAGTACAAGTCATTAAAATTATTATTGCGGCAAAGGCAACAAATTTTCGAATAAGATTATTGCCTTTGCTTAGTTTGCGTTAGCAAACCTAGAAAATCTTTTAAAGATTTTCCGCTGTTGCAATCGGACAATTGATGTTTGAAAATTATTGTCCGCGAGTATAATGGGGGCTAAGTTGGAACCGGAAATAAGCAATGCACAAGAAGGATATGTTTCTCAGCCATCGCCATCAGTTTCTCAACAAAGCCCGTCAATTTCTGAGCAAAATACGTCTATATCCCCCCAATCTCCTGATACAACTATTGATGCCGAGCTTGAGCAGCTTTTGGCTAAGCAACGTGCAGCAATTAAAGTTGTCGGTACAGGAGGCGGAGGAAACAACACCATACAAAGAATATCCGAGGTAGGCATTGTTGGTGCTGAAACAATTGCTATAAATACTGATGCTCAGGATTTGCTTTATACAACAGCTAATAAAAAAATTCTGATTGGACGTGAACTGACTAAAGGTCTGGGTGCTGGCTCTGAACCAAGAATTGGTGAAGAAGCAGCAAGAGAAACGGAGCAAGAAATCAAGAAGTCATTGCAGGGTTCGGACATGGTATTTATCACATGTGGTTTAGGAGGGGGTACAGGTACAGGTTCTGCTCCTGTAATAGCAGAGATAGCAAAAAAGATAGGCGCTTTAACAGTAGGAATTGTAACATTGCCTTTTGCAATGGAAGGCCAGAGAAGATATGAGAATGCAATTATAGGCCTTGAAAAAATGGAGCAGATTGTCGATACTTTGATAGTCATCCCGAATGAAAAATTATTGGAGCTTGCCCCGGAACTACCGTTGCATACTGCCTTTAAGGTAGCAGATGAAATATTAACAAGTGCAGTCAAAGGAATTGCAGAGCTGGTGACCAAAACTGGTTTGGTAAACTTGGATTTCGCCGATATACGCGCCGTAATGAAAGGTGGAGGAGTTGCTTTAATTGGCGTAGGAGAAAGTGATACTGAAAATAGGGCTGTAGAGGCAGTTGAGAAAGCCGTTAACAACCCATTACTGGATGCTGATATCTCCGGCGCAAATGGTGCTTTGATCAATGTTATTGGTGGTGAAGATATGACCCTGGACGAAGCACGGAAAGTTGTTGAGACAGTATCCGAACAGCTTGATGATGATGCCAGAATTATCTGGGGAGCTCAGATAAGCAAAGACTTGGAAAAGACCATAAGGGTAATGCTCATTGTGACTGGAGTTAAAAGTTCGCAGATACTCGGTTCTGGAATAAAAACTTCAGACAAAAGAAAACAGGAGATAGAAACAGAACTAGGAATAGAGTTTCTTGATTAAAAATGATTTTAAGTTCTTATTGGATAAGATTTAAAAGATTTATTAATGAGTCTATAAGGGTATTAAAGGTAACTCGAAAGCCAAATGCATTGGAGTTTAAAACTATAGTGAAAGTCTCAGGTTTAGGAATTATAATCATAGGGCTAATAGGCTTCGTTATTACCATGGCAAAACAGTTGATTTTTCCCTAAAGATTTATAAAGGACAAAATTATCACCATAAATCATTACTCCTTATTATTTTTTATCTGGATACAAAAAAGCCAGGTAGGAAGCTAATAAATATAAATAAGCAATAAATTTAATTAAAGATGGAATCACAATCAAAAATATATGGCTTAAGAGTTACAGCAAACCGAGAAGACCAGGTAATGGACTTTATTGTAGCTAATGCTGAAAGAAAAAAGCTGGAAGTTTATGCAGTCATAAGGCCGCATGGCATGCGCGGCTACATTTTCTTGGAAGCAGGCAACAAAACAGATGCCGAGCAGGCTGCTTTTAACGTTCCATACGCCCGTGGTATTCTTCCTAAAACAGTCGAATACAAAGAAATTGAGCACATGCTGGAGCAGGTAAAGCATGAAGTAAACATTCAGAAAAATGATATTGTTGAAATTATTTCCGGTCCTTTCAAACGCGAACAGGCAAAGATAACAAGAATAGACAAGCAGAAAGAAGAGGTTGTAGTTGAGCTTTTAGAGGCAGCAGTCCCAATACCTATAACTGTAAGGATGGATTCTGTTAAGGTAATTAGAAGAGAAACTGAGGAAGAGGAAAAAGAGGAGCAAGGTTTATAAAAGAAATTTAATTTCTCTTAATATATAATTACATAAAAAATGGCATCACAGACTATTGAATCATTAGTATCTGGAGGCAAAGCAACAGCCGCCCCTCCCCTTGGGCCAGCATTAGGACCTTTAGGTGTGAATATCGGCCAGGTAGTTGCAGAAATAAACAAAAAAACTGCTGTTTTCAATGGAATGCAGGTTCCAGTCAAGGTTATAGTAGATATGGATACAAAGGAGTTTGAGATCGATATAGGAACACCGCCTGCTTCTTCATTGATACTAAAAGAAGCCGGAATAGAAAAAGGTTCTGGAAACCCTAAGACAGACAAGGTTGCGGATATTCTTATTGAGCATGTAATCAAAATTTCAAAGATGAAAGAAGATAATCTGCTTGGTAAGGGTCTAAAGGAAAAAGTTAAGGAAATTATTGGAACTTGCAACTCAATGGGTATCTTGGTGGAAGGCAAGCCGGCAGTCGAAACTATTAAGGATGTCAATGAAGGCAAATTTGATAAGGAGATAAAAGAAGAAAAGACAGAGCTTACTACAGAAGAAAAAGCTAAACTGGAAGAAGAAAAGAAAAAGCTTGCAGAGGAAATGGAGGAAAGGCGTGCAGAATTTGAGAAAACTGCTAAAGAAATTATTGAGTCAATGGCCGGTAAAGAGAGAGGAGAAATTAAGGCTAAGTTATCCGAAGCTGACATTCCTGATGCAATAATCAAGGAATTATTGCCTGTAGAAGGAGAAGCAGCCGCAGCGGGAGCGGAAGGCGCAAAACCTGCTGAGGGAGCGGCACCAGCTGAAGGTGCAAAACCGGCTGCAGAAGGAGCGCCAGCGGCGAAACCTGAAGCTAAGGCTGAAGAATCAAAAGAAAAGAAGAAATAATCCTATACATAGCTTTATTCATAAATAAGCGATAGATTTATAAATGGATTTTGGTTTATATTCAAAAAAGAGGTAGTTGAAAGACTGTAAAAAAGCATATTAACTTAATTATAGTTATGGAGTAAATTATGACACAAGGACCACCAGATAGGTATCGAGGACCAGCATCGATAGGGGAAGTCGCAGGTAAGATTATCAGACCATTGGTAAATTTCCTAAATGGAAGTAGTAAAGACATACCTAAAGATATTTATGTTGCATTTTTTGATATAGACGGAACACTCCATGATAATAATCATGAAATTCCAGATGCAACCTTGGGCCGCTTAGAAAAAGCAAGACAAGAAAGAATAATAGAAATCCTAATTTCAGGTAGGGCCCCTGCTTCCATATACCCTGTTGTAGAATTGATAGGTATACCTGATCCAATTATTGTGGCGCACCATGGGGCTAGGATCGAGTATAAAGGCAGTTTGATTCCTAATGGAAGTAAACCAATTCCCTATGAAAGTGCTAAAAATGCAATTGAAGCATTAGATGGTCGACATGATCTTTGGAATAAGGTCGATTTATTATATTTTAATAATAATGTAGTGCCGCACAGAGAAGACGATTCTCCTAGAATGGAGGAATATAGGCGAAGAAATCCAAACCTCGATTATTTTAAATTAGGCGATGATGCCACACCTGATAAATTCTTTGGACCCGGTGAACCAGACAAACTAGTGGTTCTTACTAATGGTCCAGAAGAAGCCCAGGATGTTAAATCCTATCTTGAAGCAATGTTGGACAAAGAGCCATTAGCGATTAATTTAACAAATGGAAGATATGTTGAATTAACTCATGAAGACGCGACCAAAGGTAATTCTGTAAAAATTGTTCTGGATTATTTGCGTGGCATGGACCCTAAACATGCTATAGCATTTGGTGATGGAATGGATGATTTGGAAATGGCTGATGCAGGTGTTTGGACTTTCCTGATGGGAAACGCATCAGAGGCTACGAAAGCCAAAGCAAGAGGAATGAAAAGAGTTACCCTACTTGATATAACGAACGAAGATGGCGCCGTGGGTGAAGTTCTTGCAGAGTTGATGGGAAGGGAATAATAAGTTCTTAATCCTCCGTTATTAACCTTCCTTGATATGGAATTCTATTAAACTATCTATCAATTCTTTTGTCCTTCTGGTTATTGACGCTAAATAATATGACACTACCGGGTCACTTTTCTTTAAAGAATACAATAATTTGGTTGCTCCATCAATGCTTTTTATTTTTATAAATAACTCATCTAGTTTTGATTTATCATACTTATAAAACAGCTTATAAAATTCTAATACCATATCATTTATCTCTTTATATACCTCAAATACCTTTTTATTTAGTGGAGTCAATTTATCTGAATAATAAGTGCACATTAAACTGTATTGGTCTGCCATAGCCTCAAAGGACCTAATAAAATGATAATAAAATGCCGTTTCTTTTAAGTCGAATTGTCCCTTTTTAAGCAATAATCTTCCACAGAAATTTGTAAATTTATTTATGCTTCTATCTCTAAAATACATATCTTTCAAATTATTGACCTCTTTATTTTTCATGAATCCTAAAGAATCAACAGCCATTGTAGTCAGTATTATAAACGATCTTCTAAGCGCCGTATCAAAAGAAGTTGAATCACCACCCGATAAATCTTTTATGGTAAAAGAATTTTTTTCCTGTTTTATTATCTCATATCCAATGGTTTGACCATCCAGAGTTTTGCTTATATACTCTAGGAGTTCAGGGTTTTCCTCTGTATTGAAGTTTACCCTAACTTCATCAATTCCAACCCTAAAGGCAGTTGTTATGTACCTTTCAGTAATATTTTTTAGGTGTGGTGGGTTTACTTCAATATCATGTCCCTCTATATCTTTCTCAGTGCTTACACTTATTTTATTCCCCCTTTCTTCAACCTCCAACTCATCACCTTTTTGAATGTTATAC
Organism: Nanobdellota archaeon; assembly: GCA_022565235.1. Classification (GTDB taxonomy): domain Archaea; phylum Nanobdellota; class Nanobdellia; order Woesearchaeales; family GW2011-AR4; genus JACPJP01. Next base: position 11,633 of record JADFJW010000016.1, read on the forward strand.
TTCAGACTCCACTTTCTAGGCAAAGAGATTAATTGCGTACTATTTGCTATTTGGATAACACTCCTCTTGATTTTAACCACCCATTAAACTATATAGACTTTAAGGTAAATAAAATCTAATATAACTTCCTTATAATTTATAAAATAACTCCTTAGTCTTTGTTTATGTTTAAGGTAATTATATCCACTATATAAATATTTCTTTTTTATATAAATATTAAAACATTTATAAACTTTAAGCAAAAGATATATAAAACTGGTAATATCACCATTTGTTATATAGAACAAACATATCTAAAGAGGTGTAAAGAGAATTATTGGAGGCGAATAGTATGAATAGAAAAACCCCAAATTACTGGAAGATGGAAGACATCTCTGATGAGGAATTTGAAAGAGAAACAGGATTTGCTTATGCAGACGACTTAAGGGACGATTTCAAGGATAAATAAGGTGTATTAGTTGATTGTAGAAACCGTCATATTCTTTACATTTGGATTCTTACTATTTAAAGCAATAAATGCTACTCAGTAAGAAGAATTCAAAACACCTTATCGCTTCTTTTAAACTCAATATTATTTTTTTCCAAAAGATCTAAAATTCGCTGCTTTTCATTTCCCAAACCCTTCCAATCCAGTAAAACAAACTTTGGCTTGGGAATAATTTTTTCCATTGCTTCTTTAAGCAACTTTTCATCCAAATTCTCTAAATTATATTTTGCGCAAATATGGCCAACGGCTAAATTGGTTTCTAACATCGCTTTGTTAGCATAGTGATTATAATGCCCACCACCAATGACAAAGATTGATTCATAGGTTTCATTATCAATATTATTTTCATTGTCTATTGGATTTTCAATTATTGTACTAGAATTATCATTGTACTTTTTAATTGCACCAATTACCGATTTGGCAACTATATAACTGCCTTTTTTGTCTTCCCAGTACTTTTCCTTGCTTCCCAACTCGACGAATAATAAGGGTTTCTCCATAAAAGGGCCGTGATGCGTAGCTTCTAAAGTCACTTCATACGGCTCTTTTACATTATTATTCAATTCAATAAAAATATTTTTTAAAAAAATAGAATTATTTGTGCATAATGCTCTTTCTTTGCCGCCTTTCTCAGCCTTTCCAAAATTACCTATTGCATGGCAGGTTAAGCTCGCTCTTCCTTCTTCTGCCTTGTGTTTTGATATAAACACAAACAGGTCAGCATCTATTTTTTTATCAAGATCATCAGTAAAGATCAACTCAGAATCAATTGTATATAATTTTATTTTATTCTCCGAAATCGAAGATTTCTGAGACACAGAAAATTTTTGATTTTCTCGTGTATTATTAATTTTATATTCATAAATATTGTTATCATCAAATTTTTCTTCTGATTCCTTGAAATCAAAATTATCAACTAGGTTTTCTTTGATGTTCGTGCTTGCTTTGTCTTTTGTTGAGGAAATGATTGCTATGTTCATTGGAAAAAGGATTCAAAGCATAGATAAAAACCTTCCTCTTATTCTAAATAAGTATATAGATAAGTATTAATATAAGTAATATTTCGACGAAAATAAGAGTAAAATCCAAAAACTTTAAATATAAGTATATTAATAAGAATAAAAATTAATAAAAATATAAGTATATAGAATCCCATTAGGAACTCCGGGCGCCAAAAACTATCGGTCTAAAATGTTGTTTTTGGCGCCTTAATGATAATCTAAAAAGGTCTTTAATATGCCTACAGAATTCAAAAGAAAACTCTACAAAAGAGGCTCCAGCTTTGAAACAACTATTCCTATGCCTTTATTATTCGCTTTAGACAAGAACAAAAAATACAATGTAGTCTTCTCTTTTGATGCTGATGAAAATAAATGGTATGTTAAATTTGAAGAAATATAGAAAATCAAGTAAAATGAGGTGGAAAATATGTATAGATTTACGAAATTTTTGAACACATTAGAGCATTATGAGTTAGTCAGGTTAAAAAAAGAGCTCGAAAAAGGAACCCTAGATGTTGAAAAGGAAATACTGGGTCAAATAAAAGAGCATGAAAAAAAGCATTCGGCTTTCTGCGTAACCTGTTCAAATACATTAGACCGTTACAACGCAAACAACTATACACTCCTCTTCGGTCCTGAAGATTTTATGAAAAAAGCCTCATTTTGCGGCCTAGACTGCTTAGAATATTTTTTTATAAAACTGAAACAAATGAAAAAGAGTGCTGGGAAATCAGAGATTTCCGGCACCAACTCCGTAGGTGAGAAAAATACGGAAAAGATTGAATAAATTTTTAAAAGAAACAAAAAAGGTGGTTGAAAAATGCAAATAAAAGACATTTGTGAAATAATGGGAAAGACAAGAGAAGAAATACAGAGAATGTTGGATAAGGAGGATGTTATAGAGCTTAAACTTACGGAAAAATAGATTCGGAATATGATACTTGAAAGATGCATGATAAAAAAATAGAAGAAGTATTCAAAGGATTAGATACAAGAAAAGAAGGCCTGACGGAAAAAGAAGCAGAAATAAGGCTAAAAAAATACGGCTATAATGAGATAAAGCAGGGGAAAAAAATAAGCCCTGTAAAAATTTTTCTAAACCAGTTCAACAACGTCGTTATCTACATTTTGATTTTTGCTTTAGGAATATCCATATTTCTGGGAGAGACTGTTGATGCGATCGTTATAGGGGCTATAGTAATTGCCAATGCAATATTGGGTTTTATACAAGAGTACAAAGCAGAAAAATCAATAGAAGCTCTAAAAAAACTAGCCAGCTTAAAGGCGACTGTAATAAGAGGGGGAAAAGAAAAAGATATTGACGCTAAGTTGCTGGTGCCGGGAGACATAATAAAGCTCGAAACTGGCGACAAACTGCCGGCAGATTGCAGGATCTATGAATTGATAAACCTTCAGACTCAAGAAGCTATGCTGACAGGAGAATCGCTGCCTGTTAAAAAAGAATTGAAAATTCTGCCGGAAAAAACTCCATTGGCTGATAGGATTAACTTGGCTTTTTCTGGAACCCTGATAACAAATGGCAAGGGAAAAGCTATTGTTACAGCAACTGGAATGAAAACAGAAATCGGGAAAATTGCAAAGCTTATAGAAGAAGTCGAAACTCAACAAACACCCTTACAAAAAAAATTAAATGTTTTAGGGAAAAAAATAGGGATAGCCGTAGTAATAATCAGCATAATAGTTTTTTTAGCGCAGTTATTGAAGGATCCGGTAGTATTAGGGCACCTCACATCATTTGAATTTCTTGAATTTCTTGAAGGTTCTAGAGAATTCTTTCTTGTAGCCATTGCCTTGGCAGTAGCAGCGATACCGGAAGGCTTGCCGGCAGTTGTTACAATAGGCCTTGCGATAGGAATCAAGAGGATGGTCAAAAGAAACGCTCTAAACAGAAAGCTGCCATCTGTAGAGACCTTGGGCTCAACAACAGTAATCTGCACAGACAAGACAGGAACACTGACCAAAAATGAGATGACTGTAAGGAAGATATATGTCAATGGAAAAATCATTGATGTCACAGGCTCTGGCTATGAACCAAAGGGCGCATTCCTGTTTAACAACAAGAAAATTAATCCTAAGGAAATAGATTTATTATTGAAAATCGGCGCTCTGAATAACGATGCATCCTTCAATGAGAATGAGGTAATTGGAGACCCGACAGAAGCAGCTTTAATTGTCAGTGCCGCAAAAGCCGGCCTGAATAAAGGCGCACTGCAGAAAAAGTATGAAAGGAAAAGCGAGATCCCCTTTACTTCTGAAAGAAAAATAATGACAACTCTGCATAATATTGACGGCAGCGATGTCGCTTATGTCAAAGGCGCTCCGGAAGTTGTATTGAAGTTATGCAACTCCATTTATGAGGATGGAAGGATTAAAAGATTGACGGAACAAAGAAAAAAAGAAATTCTGCAGATAAACATAGATTTTGCAAACAACGCTTTAAGGGTTTTAGGATTTGCATTTAAAACGGTGATGGACAAGTCAAGGACAGAAAAAAACCTTGTTTTTGTCGGCTTGCAGGCAATGATAGATCCCCCAAGAGAAGAAGTAAAGGCAGCGATCAAAAAATGTAAAAAAGCAGGAATTAAGATTGTGATAATAACCGGTGACCATGAAATAACAGCAAAAGCAGTTGCAAAGGAAATAGGCATAGAAGGCAAATCAATTACCGGAGCAGAACTGGAAAAAATGAAAGATGAAGATTTAGAAAAACACATTGAGGAAATAGTAATTTATGCAAGAGTAAATCCGGAACATAAAATTAAGATTGTAGATGCGCTAAAGAAACAAGGTCATGTTGTCGCTATGACTGGGGATGGCGTAAATGATGCTCCGGCCTTAAAGAAAGCAGACATAGGGATAGCAATGGGCATCACCGGAACTGATGTTGCTAAGGAAGCCTCTGACATGATTTTATTGGATGATAATTTTGCATCTATTGTTAATGCAGTTGAAGAAGGCAGGGGTGTTTACGACAACATAAGGAAATATTTCAGTTATCTTATTTCTGGCAACATTGGAGAGGTTTTAATCATTCTTTTGAGTATAATCTTTGGATGGTCTTTGCCTATGACTGCTACGCAGATATTATTGATTAATTTAGTTACAGACGGATTGCCTGCAGTTGCCTTAAGTTCAGACCCCTATGAGCCTAATGCAATGTCCAGAAAACCCAGAAAACAGAAAGAGCCTATTTATCATAATCTCAGGCCATTCTTGATCTATTATCCGGCAGCATTGGTAATAGTAGCATTAAGCGTATTTTATTATTTTAATTTTATAAAAGGCAGCTTAGTGCAGGCCCAAACAGCTACATTCCTTACAGTGGCGATGTTTGAATTATACCAGGCATTTGCCTGCAGGTCAACAATATATCCTGCAATTAAAGTAGGCTTATTCAAAAACAAATGGTTGATATTAGCTGTTCTGAGTTCATTTGCTTTTGTCGCATCATCAATCTTTATACCCTCATTTGGAAGTTATTTGGACATGGTTCCGTTAGGTATCACTGAATTTTTTGTTATTGCAGTCATATCCAGCATAGGTGCAGTGATAATAGAATTAGCCAAGCATTTGAGATCTAGGAATGAGAAGATTGGGTATTGATTATTCGGGGTAACGGTGCCAATACTATACACTTTAGTTTGTAGATAAGGCATCGTTACCTGAATCCTGAAAATCCACCTGTCAAAGGAAGTGTCTGATCATACTCCGCCTTTTAAGGTGGAGCCAGACACTTCCGGTGGATTTTCATGATTTTATGATATTAATATTTTCATAATTAGTATTAACCTTTATAAATAAATCATTCTTCTGCCTTATTATGGAACTGAAACAGGTATGTCAGGAAATCCTTGAAGAAGCAAAGAAAAATAATGTCCAAGATTTAAATAAATTCAACCATATCAAATTACAGATTCTGAAAAGG
>JADFJW010000030.1 GCA_022565235.1 Nanobdellota archaeon
TGTGCAATTAATGTATTGCAACTTCGGGATGCGCAATAAAGTTAGCGTTTGCGTAAATACTGTGATATTTAGCTTTAATACAAGCAGTATATGATACTTTAATCTAAGCCCTGCAGGCAAAAATAGATGGTGTAATGTTTAGTCCATATCCGCTTTTACGCGTCCATCTACTTTGCGTTTCGCTTCTGTCGCGTGCGCGGGTCTTTGATATTGATTAATATGGTATTGCATAGCTATATGTAATATCATATACTAATGTATTACTAATAGCAATAGCAATACTATTGTATTGTGGTGTTTTTTATTGTTATTTCTATAGTTATTAAATAGGAAATTCAGACGTAATAATGTTATAAGCGTCCGCTAGATAGAAAACTATATCTTTAGATTTCCTATATGTTAACTAAATAGGAAGCTATCTATCTAGCGGAATTTAGAGCTTTTAAGCCGTCTAAAGACGTTATTTATAAATGCTAAAATTATAACAAAATCATAACATCATAAAGTAATAATAATTATTAATCTAAATATGAAAAACATCCTGTTTTACAAATACACGAACATACAGAATCTAAATGATTTCAAAGAACAGCAGTTTAAACTCTGCAAGAGACTACATCTATTAGGCACGATTCTCATAGCAAAAGAAGGAATCAATGGCTGTTTGTCAGGAAATGAAAAAGATACAAAGAAATACATGGATTTATTGGATAAAAATCCTAAATTCAAGGATGTAAAATTTAAGGTTACAAAAGCGCACAAATCCACTTTCAAACGGCTTTCAGTAAGGATAAGAAAAGAGATTGTAACATCAAGATTAAAGGTAAATCTAAAGAAAGCCGCTCCGTACATTGAGCCAAAACAATTAAAGAACTTATTAGAATCTAAGGAAGATGTTATTTTACTTGATGCAAGAAATAATTATGAATATGACATTGGAAAATTCAAACACGCTATACATTTGGATTTAGATACTTTCAGGCAATTTCCATCAAAAATAAACCAATTTAAAAATATTAATAATATAAAAAATAAAAAGATTGTAACTTATTGTACTGGAGGGGTTAGATGCGAAAAAGCATCTGCATTTTTAAGAGAAGAAGGTTTTACTGATGTTCATCAGCTCCATGGCGGAATTCTTGCTTATGGAAATGAGGTTGGAAATGAGCATTGGCAGGGCAAATGCTTTGTATTTGATAAGAGAGGTGCAATAGAAATAGATCCAAATAACCAGTCAGAACTGATTTCCCAATGCATATTATGTCATCTGCCGAATGCAGACTACCATAACTGCAAACTAACCACTTGCGATAAAAGATTCATTGCCTGCGAAGACTGCTTAAAAACATTAAAACACTGTTGTTCTAAGAATTGTAGGAATATATTGTATAGATAAGCCTTAAACAAAACCTTTTTATATCCAACATTCATCGCTAAGACCATGCCAGACAAACCTGAAGAAAAAAAACCAGCTTCCAAAACTGAAAAACCCAAGGAAGATAAATCAAAAAAAAAGGATGGGAATGTAAAAACTGCTTCAGTAAATGCAGCTAAAAGTATTCCTAAGGACTTTAAATCAACTGCGGACATAGAAATTTCAAAAAAGCTTATTGACCAGATTCTGGGCCAGGAAAAAGCAGTCAAGATAATTAAAAAAGCAGGGCAACAAAGAAGAAACGTTATGTTGATTGGCGAGCCTGGCACAGGAAAAAGCATGATAGGTCTTGCTTTAGCGGAATTACTGCCAAAAGAAAAACTTGTTGATATTGTCGCTTTTCCAAATCCTAACGATGAAAACATGCCCTTGATAAGGACAGTCCCTGCTGGACAAGGGCGTAATTTAGTTGCTAGGGCAAAAATTCAAGGAATGAACATGTTCAAAAACCAGAATGTAATTTTATTTATACTGGTCATAGTGTCTATGTTTGCGCCATGGTGGGTTCGCTCTTATTACAAATCAGATGTAATGTTTGCAGCCTTCTTCTTAGGAGGCATGATATTTTTAGCAGCTTTCGTTATTTTCCTTAACCTGGGAAAAAGAATGGAAGGTAAAGCTAAAATACCCAAAGTTATTGTTGATAATTTCAAGAAAAAACAAGCTCCTTTCTTTGATGCAACAGGAGCGCATGCCGGTGCTTTGTTAGGGGATGTGCTTCACGATCCGTTCCAGTCAGGAGGCCTGGGAACACCCGCTCATGAGCGTGTTGTATGTGGAATGATACATAAAAGCCACATGGGAGTTTTATTCCTGGATGAAATAGCAACATTAGATCCGGCAACCCAGCAAGAGCTTTTGTCTGCAATGCAGGAAAAAAAGTTCTCTATCACCGGTCAATCAGAAAGATCCGCAGGCGCAATGGTAAGGACAGAGCCAGTACCCTGTGACTTTATTTTAATAGCAGCAGGAAATGTAGAAACAGTAAAGCATATGCACCCGGCTTTAAGGTCCAGGATAAGGGGTTATGGTTATGAAGTCTATATGGAAGAGACCTTCCTGGATACAGAAGAAAACCGAAACAAGCTCATTATCTTTACGGCCCAGGAAATTGTTAAGGATGGAAAGATACCTCACTTCAGCAAAGAAGCAGTTGATGAAATAATAGAAGAAGCAAGAAGAAGAGCTAATAGGAAGGGCCATCTTACTCTAAGATTAAGAGATCTAGGAGGATTGATAAGGGCGGCAGGAGATTTAGCTAGCGAGCAAAAATCAAGTTTGGTTATGAAGAAGCATATAACAGACGCAAAGAATTTAGCAAGAACCTTAGAGCAGCAGATTGCTGACAAATACATTGAGCAAAAAAAGGAATATGAAATCATTGTCACAACTGGAAAAAGAATAGGAAGAGTAAATGGTCTTGCAGTAATTGGGATTTCTCCACCATACTCAGGAATTATTTTGCCGATAGAATCAGAGGTGACTCCTGGCGGTAAAGAAAGCGAAATAATAGCTACTGGAAAACTAGGGGACATAGCCAAAGAAGCGATAAAAAATGTTTCTGCAATAATAAAGAAATACTTTGGTGAGGATATAAAAGAAACCTATGATATTTATGTCCAGTTTTTGCAGACTTATGAAGGCGTTGAGGGTGATTCTGCAAGCATTGCAGTTGCAACCAGCATAATTTCAGCATTCAAGAAAATTCCGGTTAAGCAGGATACAGCGATGACCGGCTCATTATCAGTTCGTGGAGAAGTTTTACCTATAGGCGGTGTAACATCTAAAGTAGAAGCAGCGATTGAGGCAGGTATCAAAACTATAATAGTTCCAAAAGCAAACTTCAAGGATATCATTATATCAAAAGACAAATTGGATAAAATCAAGATAATACCCGTAGATACAATTGAAGAAGTCTTGAAAGAGGCATTGGACTGGAAAGGGAAGCAGAATATTTTGAATCAGATTTTGAAAAAAAGCTAATAAAATTGCGGTGGTTTAAATGGGAAACATGAAGGATGGAGATGTATATGTTTGTGGAGGTTGTGGCTTAGAAGTTACAGTCTCAAAGGCCTGCGATGAAGAGCAATGTGACCTTGTTTGTTGTGGACAGCAATTAAAGAAAAAATAGATATCATATTCTATAATGTAGATTTATAAATACATATTCAGTACTCCCCTGTTATGTTAGACATACAAGTTGATGAACAAGCAATAC
>JADFJW010000017.1 GCA_022565235.1 Nanobdellota archaeon
TATCAGATCCCCGGTAGTGCGATCCATATAAACTTTTACGCTTGCAACGCCTTTTACCTTCCCTATTTCTGCGATATTATCATTTGTAGATCCGAAATGAAATCCATAGTTAACGATGCTTTTCTTTGCTAATATCCTCTTCTCATCTAACCTTTGCAAGTTGGTAGTGGGTGGATCGGTGTTAGGCATGTCTAAAATAGTGGTTATGCCTCCAGCTGCCGCTGCCATGCTTCCTGTCAGAAAATCTTCCTTATGAGTCATTCCTGGCTCGCGGAAATGAACATGCCCATCAATAAGGCCGGGAATTATTATCTTGTCTTTTGCATCAATAATCTCATCAGCTTTTAATTCCTGATTCGTTATTTTCGTTATTTTATTATTCTTGATAAAAATATTTTTTCTGACTAATGCCCCATTTCTGTATATCTTTCCGTTTTTTATCAGGAGTGTCATTTTTGTTATGCATGTATTGAATGATATTCGTTTATTGTTACTTTTCTTCCGGTCTTTAATCTTGCAAAACTTCCAAATTCTGACATTTTGCTTAGCTGTTTTGAGTTGAATACTGGACCATCCATGCAGACTATTTGATCATTAACCATGCACACACCGCAAACTCCAAAGCCGCATTTCATCATTCTTTCTAAGCTTGCTTCACATTCAACTTTGTATTTATTGCAAATATCAAATACTTTTTTCATCATTATTTCAGGGCCGCAGGTATAAACTATCTTTATTTTGTTATTATTATCATTCAATAATTCTTTGAGAGAGTCTGTTGTAAAACCTTTCTTGCCATAACTGCCATCATCCGTCACAGCTATAAGATTTTTATTTTTGTATCTTTTGAGATAAATCAAATGTTCTTTGCTTCTTGCTCCGTTAATGATCGTTGGATCCTTTAGTTTATCGATCAATGTAGAGACAGAAGCCATGCCAACACCGCCGCCTACAACGCAGGCGTTTTTCTTGATAGAAAAACTGCTGCCGTACGGTCCGCGCATCCATACTTTATCATGTTTTTTTAGTTTATCCAATGCACTTGTCCATTTTCCAACAACTTGCGATGTAAATGCAAACTCATTTTTATTAATATAAGAAACAGCCATCGGTTTTTCGTCAACATCTGGAAGCCAAACCATAACAAATTGTCCGGGCCTGCAATTCAAAGAATGCCTGAAGAAAAAAGATTTCTGCCCTTTCCCCTCATATACTACCTCGCTTATTTCCATCAATTTCGGAATTTCTGTCCTTTCTTGGCATTCCATTTTATTTATGAGCGCAACCTTTTATTTCATCCAGATTTTTGACTTTATTCTTCTTCATCCATGCTTCCATCTCATTGCATACTTTTTTGAATACACCATTTCCCCTGTAAAAAACTCCGGTCCCAATGCCGATCGCTGCTGCTCCTGCCATCATCATCTCTATTGCATCTTTTCCATAAGTAACCCCACCTGTTCCAATTATGGGTATTTTTACTGTTTCGTAGATTTCATAAACGCATCTGACAGCAATCGGTTTTAATGCCGGTCCTGATATTCCTCCAATTTTATTTGCAAGTACTGGTTTTCTTGCGTCTATGTCAATCATCATTCCGGTTGCCGTGTTGATTGCCGTTATGGCATCCGCTCCTGCTTTCTCGGCGGCATGCGCTATTTCTTTTATGTCATGAACATTCGGGCTTAGTTTTATGCTTATTGGTATTTTGCCGGCATTTTTCTTAACAACTTGAGTAACTTCTGCAGTTAATTTTGGATCTGCATCATAAGGTTTCCCATAATCCATGTGGGGGCAGGAAATATCCACTTCAATGATTGCCGGTTTTAGAGAAGCCATTTTTTTAGTTACCTGGCCAAACTGCTCTATCTTATAACCATAAATGCTTCCGATAACAGGTATGCTTAGATTATCCAGCCTCTTAAAATCTTTAACAGCATTATCTATGCCTTGTCCCGGAAGGCCAACTGCATTAAAAAAAACATCATCATAGCCGAACATTACCGGATTTTTATTTCCGGTTCTCTCTTCATGACACAAAGATTTTAGTGTAACTGCTCCGGCTCCGTTTTTTCCAACCCTGTCAATAGAATCTTTTGTAACGCCCAAAATTCCAGAAGCTAATATTGTAGGATTGCGTAGCTTTATCCCGCACAAATTTACATTTAACATGTCAAAAACCACTCCGTAAAGGTAGGTTGTATGCTTTTATTAGTCTAACATTTAAGTGGTTTTTGATGCTTAAAATTCCACATATTTTAGTGGGTTTTTGAGCACACAAAATTCCAGGTGTATTTTTTTTGTACATTTTTGACACCACTTAGTTTTAGTTGAGTGGAATTTTTTTGTTTTTATAAAAGTGATATGTCCTCTTTTTCCATATTTCTCTCACAGTAATGGCATCTAACCTTTAATGGATCTTTGTTGAGGACGTAGAATTTTGTAATTACATTTTTTTCATTATTTGTTATGCAATTTGGATTAGAACATTTGATTATTTTGTTTATTACTTGAGGTATTGTTACTTTTATTTTTTGTTTTACATCATAGTTCTTTATTATATTCACTGTAGCATGCGGCGCTATCAAGGCTATTTTATCAACTTCCTCTTTTGTCAGGTCTTTGCCGCTAATCTTTATGATTCCTTTCTTCCCCATCGTCTTGCTTGTGAGGTTTGTCGCTATTGAGATCATGCCTCTTACCCCCTTAAGGTCAAGAATATCGACTAATTTTAAGGCTGCGTTATTAGGTATATGGTCTACTACGGTTCCGTCCTTTATTGCTGAAATGCTTAGTTCTTTTTTCATCTTTGTGCATGCCTGCACACTAGCGTATGGGGATATCTTCGATATCCCGAGACTAGGTGTTTTAAGTTTTTCATTTTATCTTACCTAAGACTAATGCTAACAGCGCCTTCCTTACAGGTATTCCATTTGCTGCCTGTTCAAAGTAGACAGCATGCTCTGTTTCATCCAAACTTTTGTCAATTTCATCCACCCTGGGCAGGGGATGCATTATCTTAAGGTCCTTTTTTATGTTGGGCAATAAGCTGGTATCTAACTTGTAAATCCCCCTGTATTTTTCATATTCTATGGGGTCTGCAAACCTTTCCTCTTGTATCCTTGTTGCATAAAGTATGTCCAGTTTTTTGCTTACTTTCATTAAGTTTGATTCTAGGTAAAATTTTATCTTCTTTTCCTTTAGCTCATCAAGGTAAGTTTGCGGCATCTGCAGTGCCTGAGGAGCGATGAAATAGAATGTTGGTTTAAAATGAGACAAGGCAGTTACAAGACTGTGCACCGTTCTTCCATATTTTAGGTCTCCCAGCATCCCTATGTGCAGGTTATCTAATTTTCCCTTTACTTTTTGTATAGTATAAAGGTCCAGCAGGGTTTGTGTAGGGTGCTGGTTTGCACCATCTCCTGCATTGATTACCGGCTTTGAGGATGCTTCTGCAGCTAATCTTGCAGAGCCTTCCATAGGATGCCTTATCACTGCTACATCAGAATAAGCCTCGACCATTTTTATGGTATCCCATAAGGTCTCGCCTTTCTTAATAGAAGTTATATTGGAGGTTGCAAAACCAATAACCTCTCCGCCTAACTGCTCCATGGCTGAAATAAAGCTTAATCTTGTCCGGGTGGATGGCTCAAAGAATAAGGCTGCCAGGATTTTACCTTTCAGCAAGTTAGTATTTGGATTCTTCTCCATATACCTTGCAGTCTTTAGAATAGAAAGCAATTCATCTTTTGAGAAATCGTGGATTGAGATTATATCTCGATTTTTAAAGTTCATAAAAAAAAGAGTAACAAATTCTTCATTTATAAATTTTATGTTTTCCGGTATACACTATTGGTCAAACTAAGGCAGAAAAATTGAAAAGAAGTGACTATACTGAAATGCCTCAGTACCAAAATAAGTAAGGATAAGCGGTTTATAAAGGTTTTGGAACGGCAGGCACATGAGCGTTTAGAATATACACAAGAGAAGCCTTATCAACAAGATGTTTATACACGGTAGATTTAACTTCATCTAAGGGCAAATCTAGTACCCTTCCTAGCCAGAGTCCAGCAATAGCAACCACATTATCTAAATTTCCCTCTACTATTTCATCCGCTATTCCTATTTCTCTTGGAAATCTGAGTGAAGTGTTGGTGTCCTCTGCATAAGGTCTGTAATTAAATAGAGTAGAATCAGGTAAATATTTATGAATATCCTCAACTAAATGTTCTGGATCAGCCAATTCTTCAATAGCCTTATCTAAATTATTTTCCCACCCCGTAGGGGGTAGATAAATAAGACGAATCAATTCAGTATTAAAATTTGGATTAGCATTATTTCTGCTTATTGCTGAACCCGGATAAAAGATTCCTAAAGTATGAGTTCCAATAGTTACCTTACGAACGTATTCACGATCTTTAGGCTCTATTTCGGTAGGAGCACTTCGTTTTTTCTTAGGCATAGAATGTAGTCCTTAAATATACTATTTAAATATTTTTATTTAGTTAGGTGTATCTACCTCACACTCTCAAAATACTCCTTAACCCTATCAACAATAGATTTCAAATAAAATTTCTCAATCTTTTCTTCAAATATTATGCTTAATTCTTCAAATTCAGTAATTCTGTAAGAATTCTTTATTTTTTCCACTAAAAATAGGTCTCTTAACCTTTTTATTTGTCTTCTGATGTTTGATGATGCAATTCCACGTAATGCAAGTTTTTGTTTTTTTCTTGAGTCTATGACTTCTTTTTCAATATCCTCGCTAGACAACATTTTTCTCTGTTTTCTTGCCCTTAATAAAACATATAGGATATCAACAATTACATCCCTGGAATCACCCGGCTGTAAAAGACCTATGGATAAGCATAATTTTCTTACAAGTTCTCTATCAGAAAGCTTTGATGGCTTTTCATACCTTCTTAATGTTATTTCAGCTAAGGGAATTTCCTTTGATATGGTTTTAGGCATTGATAAAAACATTTAGGATTTAAGGGATATATATAAGTTTTGATAATTGTACGTTCCCGTACAACAGTGTATAGGGGCATCTTTGATGCCCCGAGACTGCATCATTTCAAGCAGTCTCGGGATGTCCTAGACATCCCTATACGCTAGTGTGTAGGCATGCACAAAAACAGAAACATATTTATAATAATAAAAACTGGTAAATTAAAATGGCAGAAATGCAAGCACCACAACGGCCAAAACCTCATCCCGGACTTTTTCATAAAGAAGCTCCTGCTCAGCCTGATTTTAAGGCTTTTACAGAGGATATTGGGAATTTAGGCAGAAGATTAAGACTTCTTGAAGAAAGCATCACTACTATAAGGAGGGCATTGCAGGTTACAGAACAAAATATGCTTGGCAAAAACAAGCTATTTGCTACTGATATAAGGGCCTTGACATCCGATATAAGTGATATGAAGACGGAGATCAATGAGATGAAGGAAAGGATGCTTGATCTGGTGAAAGAGTTAAAAGAAACAGCAAAAAGGGATGATGTAAAAGTCCTGGAGAAGTATATAAATTTCTGGAATCCGGTCAAATTTGTTACGCAAAATGAAGTGGAAGCAATAGTTAAAGAGATCCTTAAAAAAGAGAAGGAAAGTAAGATGAAAAAATAATAAACAGGAACCAAGTGAAATTAAAAATTTTAGAAAGTCAAAGACTTTCTAAACTGTTTAGAAAATTTTGATTTTCTAAAAATTTCCGAAACCTTTATATACATTTTTTTAAATAAAAATAATAATTCAAAAAAGAGGTGAATATATGGCTATCTTCGGCTTTGGAAAAAAGAAGAAAGAACCGGAACAGGCTGTTCCAGGGACACCTATTGACCAGGTTATGGCGCTGAAACAGCAAGGCATGGACAATAATCAGATAATCCAAGAGATGGAAAGGCAGGGCTATAATTCCAGCCAGATTTTTGATGTTCTTAATCAGATAAATATAAGTGGGGGCAATGCCGGGCCAAAACAGCCTCCAGGCTTTAATGCACCTCAACAAAATTTTCCTGAACAACAAGCCCCCCCGCAACAATTTGAGCAACCCCCGCAACCCCCGCAACAGCCTCAGGCAGATAAAGAACAGATTGAGGAAATGGCTGAGGCCATAATAGATGAGAAGTGGAAAGAGTTTGAGGGAGACATAAAGATAATAATTGACTGGAAGGAAAAAACAGAAGCCAGGGTAAATCAAATTGAGCAGAGGGTAAAGGACCTGGCAAGCGGCTTAGATAGCCTGCATAAGAGCTTGGTCGGCAAGATTTCTCAATACGATAGGAATATAATGGATGTAGGGGTAGAAATCAAGGCAATGGAAAAAGTTTTTCAGAAAATATTACCAAGCCTGACAGAGAATGTTAACAAGCTTGACAGGATGACAAAGAGTTCTAAATTTAGTAAGAAGTAGCTACATCTGCTTTGAAGCCAGCAATCCAACAGTGAATATTGCTATAACAAAAATAAGGATCATGCCCAGAAAATTCGGATGAAATATCACTGTAGATATTTTCCCAAAATCCTCCCCTCTTTCCGGAACATCTATGTTTTCCCTTATTATTGATAATGTTCCTACTACAAGTGCAATGATGAGGATTACCAATACGACCCATTTTAGGGAGTTGAGAGACTCTACCTGGACATCACCAAACATGCCTGAGGCAATGGATATAATTGCTATAAGAACCAGGACTACAGCAAAAATAGGCGCTACTTGCCTTACCACCAATGTGGCTAAAGGCGAGATTATGACAAAAAAAGCAGTTAGCAATCCTATTAATATATTAATGAACTGGTTGGTGCCTAATGCCTTGGTATAAATCAATATTGCATAAACTACAAGCCAAACAAAAATGAATACAAAAATAACAGAAAAACTTTGTAAGGCGGTAACATCAAGGAAAGTTGCCATTTTTTCATCAATTCACTTAGATTTACTAAATAATTCTCCGAGGTTAAGACCGGCTCTCTCGAGATATCCTCCCTTCTTTTCTGCTTCTCCTCCTCCAGTCACAAATGCTATTATGATCCCAAATACGAGTATCATAATAATTACTGCTATAACATCTGAACCAAAGATTGAGTCCAACCAATCCAGAAAACCTACTTGCCACCATCCGGCAGCGCTGCCAAATATAAATGCTATGATAACTATTGACACAAATCCAATCCATCCAGGGGCAGTCATTCCCCAAAGCAGCCTATCATGTGCAAAGACACCTACCAGGATCATCAGTGATACAATTGCTATAATGACCAGGGAAACAGAAGGCAGGGCTGCATTTATAATCTTAACTGGGTCGTAACCTGCTGGAAAATTTCCAGTTATATGAGGTATAACAACTATTAAAGCGAAGATCATGGCTATGCCCACATTCATATTCCTTTTCCCTTCCCCTAAAATCTTGGTTTTTTCAAGAATTGCAAATATAATGGTAAATACCAAAAGGAACGGTAATAGAACATCTATAAATCCAACTCTTTCCAGGGATATAATAAAACTCTCAAATCCAATAGTTGCCATTTATTTACCTTCTGGTTTTTATCTTATTTGCCATATCTGAGACTTAGACTTTTTAAACTTTACTATTACAGTTTCTTTTCAGATTGTCCCGACCTATTTTCCTTCGTGACATAAAATATAAACGCGACTATCAATAGAATCAACAGTACTGAGCCGACAAGTTCCCCTCTAGTGGTGCCTTTTAAAAACTCAAATGTAGGCTGCAATAGATCCAAAGCATCAAGGAAAATGAAAATCAAAACAACAAAAACTAAGCCCATAAATGTTGTTTTCCAGCCACCTTCCAGGAAAACTCCATGGGACTCTTCCTTAAAAAATGAGCCTACCAAAAGCAGGAATAGCACTATCAGGAACAGCAAAACAACAAACTTTGAGGATACTTCTGTTATTACTTCTACAAGCTCTGAGGATGCTACTACAAGAAAGGATACAACAAAAGCAGCAGCCGAGTTTAGATTTTTCTTTGTATATTCTTTGCCATCTATTTTTTCAAGGCCAAAAACTTTTGTTTTTTCTAGAAGGGCAAAAACAATTGTAAAAACAAGAAGAAATGGCAATACTACATCAAATACTCCTATGTTATCAAAAAAATCAATTATCCCTCTAAATGCGGAGTGCTCTGACATTATCTTAATTCTTTAGAAACATTATATATAAACTTTTTGGAAATTTTTATTATCCTACAATAAAATCAAAAACCAGCAGAAAACAAATTTTTCTTGGGTATTTGAAAAACTTTGTTTTTCAAAACCTTTATAAAACTAAGAAATTTACGAATTTAATATGTTAAATAAGAAAGAATTTGGAAAAATAAGGAAGGAAATTGAAGCTTTTGATGCTAAGAGGGAATCAATTATACAAACATCAAGGGAAGTGATAAACTTATCCAAAAGACTAATTTATGCGGTGCATAGGGATGACATTAAATCTGCTTCTTTGTATGTAAAGGATATTGAAAAAAAGAAGAAATCTCTTGATGCGCATGTATGGCTTGATACAAACATAAACCAGGTTGCCCTGCAGGAATATGTTGAAGCTTTGTGCTATTATCATTTTGTAAAAGACAAGAAACTGCCTACAAAGGCCTCTTTGAAGGTCGATAATGAGAGCTATTTAATGGGCTTATGCGATTTAACCGGAGAACTGGGAAGAAAAGCCGTTAATGAAGTCATTAAAAAAAATTTTAAGCAGGTAATGGTGATTAAAAATCTTGTTGAGGAGATTTATGGTGAGTTTCTTGATTTTAACTTAAGAAATGGCGAATTAAGAAAGAAGTCAGACCAGATCAAATGGAATCTGAAAAAACTGGAAGATGTTGTTTTTGAGCTGAAATTAAAGGAGAAAATATGAACTTAAAGAGAACGAATACCTGCGGGGAGCTTTCGAAAAAAGACGTTAAAAAATATGCAGTTCTTTGCGGTTGGGTTGCGTCATCCCGAGACCATGGCGGCATTATATTTATTGATTTAAGGGATAGGTACGGCCTTACACAAATAATTTTTGACCCTAAGCATGACAAAAAGAACCATAAAGAGGCCGAGCAGTTAAGAAGGGAGGATGTCATTGCAGTAAAAGGAAAAGTAAGGGCCAGAGGAAAAGGGCTTGAAAATCCAAAATTAAAGACTGGAGAGATAGAAGTTCTCGTGGATGAGCTTGAGGTTCTAAATAAAGCTGAGACACCTCCTTTAGAGATTGAGGACAGGATAGAGGCAAATGAGGATATGAGGTTAAAGTACCGTTATCTTGACCTTAGAAGGCCCAAGATGCAGAAGAATCTGTTGATGAGGCACAATGCCGCTATGGCTGCTCGTGAGTATCTGAACAAAAACAGTTTCCTTGAGATTGAGACACCTATCCTTGTAAGGGCAACACCGGAAGGTGCTAGAGATTATGTTGTTCCAAGCAGGGTAAACCCGGGAAAATTCTATGCATTGCCGCAAAGCCCTCAGCTGTACAAGCAGATACTTATGGTTTCAGGATGTGACAGATACTACCAATTTGCCAGGTGCTTGAGAGATGAAGATTTAAGGCAGGACAGGCAGCCTGAGCATACTCAAATAGATGTTGAGATGAGTTTTGTAAATGCCGATGATGTGATGGAAATGGTGGAAGGCTTGTATAAGCATATGATGAAACGTGTTCTTGGAATCAATATTAAAGAAAAGTTTCCGAAAATTTCACATAAAGAAGCGATGGATAAGTACGGCTGTGATAAGCCGGATTTAAGGTTCGGTTTGGAGCTGGCAGATGTTACAGATGCTGTAAAGGGATGTGATTTCAATGTTTTCAATAAATCTGAGAAGGTAAAATGCATCAATCCTGAAGATAAGTTTTCAAGAAACGAGATTGACAGCTTGATTGATTTTGCAATTAGTATCGGATCAAAAGGAATGGCGTGGATGAGGGTAACAGAAAAAGGTTTGGAAAGCAATATTGTTAAGTTTTTTAGCAAAGATGCGCAAAAAAAACTAATTGAGAAAACAAAAGCAAAGAAAGGCTCCATATTATTTTTTATTGCTGACAAAGAGAAAGTTGTAAATGAGATATTATCTAAATTGAGGGTAGAGCTGGGAAAAAGGCTGAAATTAATTGATGGGAAAGATTTTAAATTCTGCTGGGTTGTTGATTTTCCGATGTTTGAGCGGGATGAAGATGAAAATGTATGGAAACCCAGCCACCATATCTTTACAGCTCCAAAAAAAGATTATCTGCAGTTTTTGGACAAGGATCCCAGCAAGGTTTATGCTGATTTGTATGACTTATGCCTTAATGGAGTGGAACTTGGTTCAGGTTCGATAAGGGAAACAGATGCAAAAATCCAGGAAAAACTGATGAAAGTCATTGGATTGGACCATGAGCAGGCACAAAAAAAGTTTGGCTTTTTGATGGACGCTTTCAAGTACGGAACACCCCCTCATGGCGGGATGGGGTTAGGATTTGATAGGATAGTAGCTTTGATGTGCGGCTACAATGATATTCGTGAAGTCATAGCATTTCCCAAGAATAAGGATGCAGAATGCCCGATGGACGGTTCTCCAAGTGATGTAGAAGAAAAGCAGCTTAAAGAATTAAATATTAAACTGGATTTGGTTAAGAAGGGGTAAGATAGTTTTTTGTTTACGTTTTTCCAATCACATTTAAATACTAATCAACAATCCTTTTTCTTATGCAAATAAACCTAGTAACAAGCAATTTAGGCAAGGTAAAAGAATTTAGGATAATATTAGGAAATGAAATACAGATTAATCATATTGAAAAAGAATACAGGGAATTAAGAAGCGATAGTCCTGAGGAAATAGCAAAGGAATCTGCAAAGAGGCTTGCTGAAGAGCTGCAGAAAACGATCGTTGTTGAGGATTCCGGGCTGTTCATCAAGGCCTTGAATGATTTTCCAGGAACTTGCTCATCTTACATCAATAAAAGAATCGGGTTAAAGGGAATATTAAAATTGATGGAGAATGTTGAAGACAGAAGCTGCACTTACAAATCAGCTGTTGCTTATTGCGGACCTGGAAATGAACCGGTAAGTTTTTTTGGGGAAGAAAAAGGAAAAGTTGCAGAAGAAGTAAGAGGAAGTTACGGTTTTGGCCATGATCCAATATTTATTCCCCTGGGTCAAGAAAAAACTTACGGAGAGACTGAAAATTGCGAAAATTTAAAAAGGTTCAGAAAAATCGCTGTTGAAAAACTAAGAGAATATCTAAACGAGGGATAAAATGCTACAGAAAATAAAAGACCTAATGACTATAAGAGACCAGATAGATGTAATAAAGAATAATCTGAACTACACAACTAATTCTATGAATGACCTGAAGACAGAGATAAATGGCCTTAAACAGCATATAAACGAGAATATGGATGAGGTCAATAATAAAAATGATGAAATAGCGAAAAATTTCTCTGAAAATATGGAGCTGATGAAGACCATAAGGCAGGATTTCCAGAAAGAGCTTTTTGATTTCAAGCTGATGAAGACGCAGATGCAGAAAAATATCATGGAGAAATTTGAGGAAGAGCTTGGCAAAGAGCTTAAGATACAGATAGGCACATTAAAAAACGATTCTGATACATACAATGAATTGAAAGAGAACATAAGCAAAATAACAGAGAGAGTAAGCAATCTTGGAGAAGAGATAAATAAATTCACGGCTATAAGCAGTAATATCAAGAAAGAAGATTTTGAGCTGACAAGATTTGCAAACCAGCTTCGTGAAGCAGATAGGGAAAAGCTAGAGTTGATGAGGAAAATTGATACTCTGGAAAGGCTTGTCTCAAAGATCAGAAGGCAGGAAATAATAACAAGATGAAATCAGACTCACTAACGTTCGTAGATTCCATTTTGAAAATTTATAATGGGGGGAGTTAGTTCAAAATGAAATTCAGGAAAGCTACATCAAAAGACGCAAAAGGAATAGCAAAAGTTCTTGTAGAAAGTTACAATATTAAAGATTTGAAGGAAGCAATAAATGTCTTTAAGAGCGAGACAAAAAAGTTTCATAATTATATTGTGGCAGATGACAACGGCAAGGTTGCAGGGATCGTTACATTAGTATTCCACGGTTTGCCCAAACACCAGCTTTGCGAGCTAGACCGGATTGCAGTTTTGCCAAGATACCAGGGAAAAGGAGTTGGAAAAAAGTTATTTGATGCATTAGTTAATGATGCGAAAAAACATTATAAAAAAAATAAGTCAAAATTAAGGAAATTATACATCTTGACGCATGCTGACAATAAAAAAGCGCATGAATTCTATGAAAAATTAGGCTTAAAGCATGAAACAACATTAAAAGAGCATTATTACAAGAACAAGGATGAGTTTGTCTATAGCATGTTTTTTTAACCAAAATATATTTATACTTCTGAATTAGAAAATAATCATGCAAGATATGTTCACAAAAGAAAGTTTCCAGTGCAACCGGTATTGCGGAGAATGCTGCAAGAAACTATCAGTTATGGTAAGCAGGGAAGATATAAGGAACATAACAAAATTAGGCCATAAAAAAGAAGATTTTCTGGATGAAGATTTACTGTCAATAAATAAATTTATGCTGAAAAGAGACAAGAATGGATGCATTTTCCTAAAACAACACAAGGATGGGAAGTATTCCTGCGGCATACACAAAAACAGGCCTAAAACATGCAGGCAATACCCTTTCTTTGGAAAGGAGAAAGCTATAGGCAGCTGTCTGCCTCAAGATATGTTTCCGAATGTATTTTTTAAATTCGAAAATTCCAAGGCCATCAAATAATCAATAAACTATTTAAATGGTCATTAATTCCATTTCCCGTTCTATTATTTTTTAAACAATAGTGGGCGGAGGTAATATACTATGGCAAGCTTTAAACTAAACATTGCGGACCCTAAAACAGGGAAGTGTTACAAAACAGAGGTTAAGGATACGCAAGCGGACCCTTTTATAGGCCTTAATATAGGCGAGAAAATAGAAGGCGGCAAAATAGGCATCAATGGATATGAATTTTTAATATCCGGAGGAACAGATTTTTGCGGTTTCCCTATGAGACGCGGAATTCTCGGAATAAGAAAAAAACTGACAGTTTACCCTGGTGTGGGTTTTAGAGGCGGCTTAAAAGGGATGAAAAAGAGAAAGACAGTTTGCGGGCATAAGATCAATGAAAGCATCAGCGCAATAAATCTTAAAGTGCTAAAAGAAGGGGCTAAGAAACTTCCTGATCTGTTCGGTAAGAAGGAAGAAGGAGTAAAAGAAGAAAAGAAACCGGAAGTAAAGGAACAACCCAAAAAAGAAGATAAAAAACCTGAAGAAAAGAAAGCTGAGCAGAAACCGGAAGCAAAACCCAAAGAAGAACCAAAGAAGGAAGTTAAACAAGAAGCAAAACCAGAGGAAAAGAAGTAATGCCTATGCCGAGAACGAAAAAAACAACAAAAGCCACAGAAAAAATATTGCAGCCAGAAATTAATATAGGCATGGTCGGTCATGTTGACCATGGAAAAACAACTTTATTGGAAAGCTTGTCTGGCGTGTGGACTGATACGCATTCTGAGGAAATAAAGAGGGGAATTACAATAAGATTAGGATACGCGGATGCTACTTTCTACAAGGAAGGCAATGAATATACGACAAAGCCCAAGGATAAGTCGAAAGCCAAGGTGCTTAGAAGGGTAAGTTTTGTTGATGCTCCCGGGCATGAAAGTTTAATGGCAACGATGCTTTCAGGCGCAACCCTGATGGATGGCGCTTTGTTATTGATAGCAGCAACTGAAGATTGCCCTCAGCCGCAGACCAGGGAGCATCTAATGGCTTTGCAGATAGTCGGGATAAAAAACATCGTCATTGTACAAAATAAAATAGATTTAGTAGATGAAAAACTCGCTTTAAAAAATTATAAGCAGATCAAAGATTTTGTGAAAGGGACAATTTATGAAAATGCCCCCATAGTGCCAATATCTGCGCAGCATAAGGCCGGCATAAGCACCTTGATAAAGGCAATTGAAGATACTATACCCAGTCCAAAAAGAGATAAAATCAAAGATCCTATAATGCTTGTTGCAAGAAGCTTTGACATTAACAGGCCGGGCACGCTGCCTAAAGACTTAAAGGGAGGTATTCTTGGCGGCGGTATGCGCCAGGGTACATTAAGAATAAATGAAGAAATAGAACTAAGGCCCGGAAGGAAAGTAATGGAAAAAAATAAGGAAGTTTTTAAGCCTATAAGAACCAAGATTACTAATTTTAGTTACGGCCATGACTCTGTGGATGAGATATCTCCCGGTGGCACTGTCGGCATACTGACTTCTTTGGACCCATCGATTGTAAAATCTGATTCTTTAGGCGGCTCAATTGTCGGATTGCCTGGAAAATTGCCAGACACGTTGTATGAACTGACCCTTAAACCCAATCTTTTGGAAAGAATGGTAGGGACACAAGAAGAGCTTAATGTTGAGCCAGTAAAAATGAATGAGACTTTAATGTTGAATGTAAATTCTGCGGCAACAGTAGGCATTGTAACTGACCTAAAGAAAAAAAACATAACCTGCAGATTAAAAATACCAGTTTGCGCTGAGGTAAATTCCCGAGTCACGATATCAAGGATGATAGGAAACAGGTTCAGGCTTATAGGTTATGGGGAGATTGTTGAGGGAAAGAATTCTCCGGATTAAATTTATAAATAAGACTATATTACTAATAAAAATGACAACAGCAGTTATTGGGTATAAAGCAGGATTAGCTATTGATTACAATTCTATCATGTTCGAAGCTACTCCAAGTGTAATGGAGAAGATAGTAGCAGATTGCCCAACCGTTGGAAAATTATTTTCTAAACATGGTGGGACTTATCTTATGCCACACTCAGCTCATAATTTGCGAACTGTGGTAAGTGAGTTAAATCGGTTTGGAGAAAATTATTGGCTGGTATCGGATGAAGAGTATCTTGTAATGGTAGGAAACGGAACTGAAGCAGAGCATCCTGAAGGTAAAGAATTGATTCCGGAAAGTGATTATTACGCATTTGCGGTGCCAGCAGATGGTTTGAGAGTACTAATTTCTTATGCTATGAGAGCTAAACAAGACATTAAAATAACTGTTGATGGACCTGCTGCACCTGCAGGCAAACCCCAACATAGTAAACAATTCCATAGAAAGCGTATAGGAAAGAGATAAAACTACATCTTAAAATTTCCAGGCAACTTCCCGCCGAACTTCTTCATCATCTTGCTGATATCTCCTTTAGAGCCTTTGAACATCTTTACCATTTTCTTGCTTTGGCGGTATTGTTTTATCAGTTCCCTTATAACGCTTGATGGCATACCCGAGCCTTTGCTTATCCTGTCTATTCTTCCAGCGGTTATTAATTCCGGATCTTCTAATTCTTCCTTGCTCATCGATTGCATAGCAATTTTCCATTTGTCTAATTTTCCTTCCTGCACGTCAAGCATCTCTTTCGGCAGCTGCAGGGAAGAGAAACCAGGTATCATCTCAACTATTTTTTTCAGAGAGCCCATTTTCTTCATTGCTGCCATCTGTTCATATAGATCAATCAGATTAAATTCTCCCTTGAGGAATTTTTTCCCCAAATCTTCCGCATCCTCTACCTTAATTGCATTTTTTGCTTTCTCTAACAGGGCTTCCAGGTCACCCATTCCCAGCAATCTGCCAACAAAACCTTTTGGATTAAAATGCTCAAGGTCATCAATTTTTTCACCAATACCTATGAATTTAATAGGGGCTTTTGTTGCTGCACATGCTGTTAAGGCGCCGCCACCTTTAGCAGTACCGTCCATCTTAGAAACAATTACCCCCTTAATTCCACAACTTTTATGGAACTGTTCTGCTTGATTTTGAGCTGCCTGGCCGATATCTGCAGAGATAACACGTACATTTT
>JADFJW010000031.1 GCA_022565235.1 Nanobdellota archaeon
AAGCGCCGTTCTGGATAGTAAAGCCAGATAACTGGACTGAAAGAAAAATATATTTTCCTATGAAAAACTGCATATTTGAAATAACAGAAAAAAAGAAAATACCCAAAACGCCGGACTTTTTTAATTTGAGCGCGTTATCATTCGATTACAAAGAAGGCAGCGCCAGGCCATATAAATGGTTTAAATTCTTAGACAGTATATGGCCGGAAAAAAGTGAAAAAGACCAGATCCAAGCTTTAAAGCAATGGTTTGGATATTGCATATCTGGAAAAACTGATTTACAAAAAATATTAATGATAATCGGCCTAAAGCGCTGCGGAAAAGGAACAATAGCCAGGACCCTCACTCAGATCCTGGGCGAAAATCAAGTAACAAACCCAACTCTTAACAGCTTTTGCGAAAATAAGGGAATGCAATCAATTATTGGGCGGTCTCTTGCCATATTTAACGACATACGACTAGGTTATAAGAACGACAGCACAATAGCCGTAGAGCGCTTCCTAAGTATATCAGGGGAAGATATAATATCAGTTCCCCGAATGTATAGGCAAGCCCTTGAGCTACGCCCTAAGTGCCGTATTATGATGATCTCTAATATGTTGCCAAAATTCAATGACCAATCCACTGCTTTAGCCTCTCGTTTTATAGTTTTAAAGATTTGCCGGTCTTTTATAGGAAAGGAAGATTTACAGCTATTTGAAAACATCAAAGCAGAGTTGCCAGGAATTTTCAACTGGGCACTTAAAGGATTGGATGAAATAAAGGAAATTGGAATAATAGAAGAACCTAAAATATCAGAAATAATCAGAGAAGAACTCGAAGGCCTGCAGAGCCCAGTTAGCTCATTTGTCAAAGAATTTTGCATGATAGGCGATATATATGAAGAGGAGAGAGACAAGATCTACCAGTCCTGGAAGAATTGGAGCGATGAAAATGGAACCAAACCAACTTCTAAGCGCGTATTTTATCGCGACCTAGACAGTATACATCCTCAATTAAAGTTATTACAAAAGCGAAATATTGGAAAAAGAGTTTATTACTTCATAGGCATCTGTTTGAGCGAAGAAGGACACGAAAATGAGGCCAAAAAAAACACGATATACGGAGACAAATAATGCAAAATCATGCCATGAAATTCCAAATATTGCCAAACTTCATGAGGCAAAGCAGTGCGCTCGTAAGGCAAAACAGTGACTTAGTGAGGCAAAACAAGCACTTAGTAAGACACCACTTTTTGATTAATCCCTATAAAATAGGCTCTTTTCTCTTATTGTCTTATAAAGTACTCTATATATATATATATAATATATATATATATATTATATATATAATATGTATATACATTCCCCATGCCTTAGAGCGTAGTTTAAAAAAAAATAAAATACTTTTTCCCAAAAACACCGACTTAACGAGACAAAATTTTCAAAAACCCTATAAAATAGACAATAATCGGAATTGGGTGTCTTACGAACTCTTACAGGATGACGTAAGTCCTTATGCGAACCCCTATTTTGCCTCATTAGCCCCTAAAGTTCGTAAGACACTCGTAAGACAGCATGGGTAAAAAAATGAATAAAAAATCATTCATTCAAGGCGTTCCAGATTATAACAAGAAATTCTATAGAGACCAATTTGAAAAAGCAGAGGCAAATGAAAGAGTGGATAACGTATTGCCTCTAAAATTGTTTTTACCCCGCTTTAAATTAGCGTCAGGCAACGATCTAGTGGCCAAGCACCACTTTATCGTCCAAAGGTATAAGAAGCGCTGTGTGAGGCATATGGAGCTTAATGGGATTAGGAAAACCAAGAAAGTCAAGAAAAAGAGGAAAGTCACGTTTTTGAGGCTATACCCGAAAGGAGGCAGAATGCTTGACGGAGA
Organism: Nanobdellota archaeon; assembly: GCA_022565235.1. Lineage (GTDB taxonomy): Archaea > Nanobdellota > Nanobdellia > Woesearchaeales > GW2011-AR4 > JACPJP01. Next base: position 1,880 of record JADFJW010000031.1, read on the forward strand.
CAATTTGCAGACAGGATTTAAGTATTTAAGAGATCACCTAGTAAGAACTGGCTGGCTATACGAAGACAGCCCAGCCTGGATATTACCGACTTACGAAGACAGAAAGCCATATGACTGGGAAAGCTGGGGCATATCAATAACCGTGGAGGAGATCAAATGAGCTTCAAAAAAGCAATAGAACGAATTAGGGAATACATTGACGGAGACCTATGGAATGATGCAGAGGTGGGAATAGATCCAGATTATATTAACGCATTCGAAAAAGTTCTAGATATTGTCAAAGAAGAGGCTGAACAAGAGAAGAAGAGAGAACAAGAAAAGAAAATTCCTGATAAAGATTTAGTTAGGGTGCATTTTACTGGGTGGAGAAATGGTAAATGGATTGGCGGAACTGCTCAATATTTCAATATTGAAGTATATGAAAACTTCCTTGAAAAATTATCAGAGGAAGAAAAGCTCACAGTATACAAGATGTGTTTTTATATAGACCATAGGGTAGGGAAGTATCCTAACGCCCTGGGAGCGGAGATAGACGAATACAAAATTGTTAATGTCAACAAGGGTGGACCATTCATTGGCTTTCGCATGGACTAAACAAAAGAGGCGTGCTTATTTTAAAGGAGGAAGCCAATGAAAACAGCCATTGATATAGCTATTCACAGAGTAACGATATTTAAAGATAAAATCTTAAAAGAAACCTATCTAAACGCTTGGAGCCCTGAAACATTTGAAGTCATGGTGGATATGTATTACGAAGGCACATTGGATATTTTAAAACAGGAAGCATTTAGAGAACAGGAAGACGGAGATCAAAATAAGTGCGAGAGTTGTAAGAATTTAATTACAGTCAAAGGCTTTGGAAATGAATGTAAGTTTGGATCAAAGGCTTGCATGCACGACAAAATAAGAGATTTATATGAACCAGGAGAAAGAAAATGAAAAAGATTTATAACATACCAGGTGATATTATGAAAATAAATATATGCCTGCTATCGGCTTTTAATTTAGCTATGCAAGAACAAAAAAAGACTGTGTTGAACGAACCTTCTTTAATTCACACACATAATAATATATTAACTGTTTTGAAACATTTTGAAAAATTAACAGGAGCTAAGATGCCAGAAAACCGAGCAGAGCTCTTAGCTTTTGATTTAACTGGAAAGTTACCTGGGACTTGAGAAAGGAAAAATGAAGAAAAACTATGAAAAACATGAAAAATAAAGAAAATCATGAAAATCATGAAAATCATGAAAAATCGTGAAAAATCGTGAAAAATCGTGAAAAAAAATAGGTTCTCCCTATAGAATCAAGGGATTCATAGATCGGAAGAGCACA
>JADFJW010000018.1 GCA_022565235.1 Nanobdellota archaeon
ATTGATACTGAAATTTATCTCTACGATTGTTTCTTTATCGTCACTAAATCTTGAAGTTATTTCATAATTGCCAGCATAAGGAAATTTATAGGTAAAGGCTACATTTCCATTTTTCGGCTTTAAAGTTCCTGCAAAAACAACTTCTTTTGAGCTTGATATTCTTACCCATACAGAATCCGGTTCAATAACTTCTTGGTTTGTGTCAAACAGTGTTAATGCTATTGCTACTTTATCATTCGTATTTGGATTTTCCGGAGAGTAGCCGAAATCTATTAGGTAGTTGCCAATTGTTTTGTCTTCTCCAACGTCTAGATGGGCAAGTGCATGGGGGGTCAGCGCAACAATCAGAATCGATAATATCAACATTAATTTACTTTTTATTAGTTTCATTTTTTAAATTAATTATTTCATCATTATTTATTCATTTGTTTTTAAAACTTCATTATTAATTATTAAAATAAATTTTATCTACTTCTTGTGACTCCGATCCTTGGACAGTATTTTCTAATTATACATTTTGAGCAGTATGGTGAGTTTGTTACACAAATATTTTGTCCGTGCCGGACTAAAAGGTCGTTGAGATCATGTCGATACTTCCTTGGAACAAATTCCATGAGCATGTCCATTGCTTTGTCTGGATACTTTGTTTTTATCCATCCTAACCTATTTGCAATAACTAACACATGGATATCGACCGCAATATAATCTGATTTATTAAAACCATATGTCAAAGTTATAGCCCCGCATTTTTTCCCGATTCCAGGTAGTTTGGTTAATTCCTCCATGGAATCCGGAACTCTTCCACCATGATCTTTAATTAGAACTTTGCATGTTTTTTGAATGTATTTTGCTTTTGTCGGGTAAAAACCAACTGGAAAGATTGCTTTCTCTATCTGTTTTTTTGTTAATTTTAGCATGTCATTTGGGGTTTTTGCTAACTTGAACAATCTTTGAGCTGCAGGACCTGTTGTCGTATCTTTAGTGCGCAAGCTCAGGATGCAGGAAATCAAAACCTGAAAAGGATCTCTTGTCCTTTCACCTATCTCTGTTGCTACAGGGTTTTCGAACTGTTTTGATTGTTTTTTCAGCAAAGAAATTATTTTTGAGATGTTTTTTGGCATTTTAGAAGATTTTTATGAATAATTTCAACCATAAATTATGATTCCAACTACAACAAAAGCCTGAAGAGTGACCCAAAGGATATATGCAAATATAATTGGCTTTTCTCTGTGCATTATCCCGTAGATTAACCAAAAAATTGCATACAATAAAAAACCAGTCCAACTTACTATAGAAACACCAGATGCATCTTTTTCAAACCAAATTTTGATTATCTGAGGTAAAGTCATAAGCGGGCCAATGGCTCCTACGACATAAACCGCTTTATCCATAAAATTCATCCATTTATCCGGATGTGGGTATGGTTCGTGTTTCTGATGAATCCTTATCCTTCTATGAAAGTGATGCAATCCAAGACCGCTGTGTGGCATAAAAGAATAATTTGATTATTAGATTATAAATCTTTTTATTTCAAAATCCTGCCGTTTTTCCTGCTCCACAATAAAAGATCCAGCTCATCCATCGGAATCTCTATTTCATTAGAAAACATTTTCATCTTTTTCTCTATTTCCGGATATTGTTTTGCAGGAATGGGCGTTTTTAGGTTTTCGATGACATTAAATTCAATTAACGAGTTAAGAATATGCTTGTCCAGGATTGCGTAGTCTTTAAATCCAATGTTTCTCAAGAAATGGGATGCCTCTTTATAGCTAAGACCTTTTATTCCTGGATTAAATGCAAAGAAGTTTCTTAGTTCTCCTGCATCATTCTTTAACAATTCGATTTTTTCTTTTAATTTAAAATCTAATTCTTTTTTTAAATAATCACGGGTATGTACAATGTAAGCAGGTCTAAGGTTATTGAATCTGTATATTCCCTCCAATTTTTTTGTCATCTCTTCCTGGCTTCTGTCATTTAACAGATCCCTAACAGCGTCTACGGCTTTAAGACCCATTTCCGCACTAGTATTCGCGGTAAAGATGCAGAAGCACAGTTCCTCAAATATTCTTTCATCATCATTAGTATTCACTTGCTTTAATTCCATCTTATTATCTTCATAAAACCAAGAATAAGGTTTATTATAGAATTTATCAAATTCTTTCAATCTTTTAGTTATTCTGTCTTTCTTAAGAAGATACTCTTTTTTCAGGTTTCTTATCGGCAATGAATCTGATAGGTTTATTGTTTCCATTTTTTACGTGCCCGTAAAACAGCGTATAGGGGGTATCTTCGATACCCCGAGACAGGCATTTTTATCTTAACTTTAGACTAAACTCAATTCCGGTTCCTATAGGAACTAAAACGCTTGAATAATTTTTGTTGTTTTGCAGGTAATTCAGGTAATGCTTCATTTTTTCTTTAAATATTATTGCATTGTCTGCCACGATAACTGCACCTTTCTTAAGGTTTTTCTCATTCAATTTCAAATATTTGATATAATCTCTTTTTATCGCGTCAATGAACATGAAATCGAATTTCTCTTTCAGTTTCGGAATTTCTTTCAATGCGTCTCCATGAATTATTTTTATATTTTTTAGTTTTGCCCTGTTAAAGTTTTCTTTTGCCATTTTTATTTTGTTTTCGGAAATTTCTATGGTCGTGACTTTTCCATTGTTCTGTTTTGCTGCTTCTGCAAGCCATATTGTAGAGTAGCCATTTGATGCTCCTATCTCTAGAATGTTTTTTGCTTTCGAAATCAAAACAAGATTATAGAAAAATTTTCCTGTTTCAGCAGGAATATTAAAGGTAAAATTAGTTTTTCCGAAGTTTTCCAGTTCATTCAATAATTTTTGGATAGGGGGGTTCATCTTAAATGCTTCAACCAATTAGTTAAATTAACCTGTTCTTCCTTGAAGGCTCTTAAAAATATTACCTGGTCTTCTCTGGAGCCAAAGCGGTAAATGGAAATTCCTTTGCATCCCATTTTGTGAGCAAGCAAATAAGTATTTTTAACATCTTCTACTGTGGCTATATTCGGCAGCGTAACTGTTTTTGAGACAGCATTGTCTACATGTTTTTGGAAAGCTGCCTGGATCCTTATGTGGTATTCCGGAGAAATATCATAAGAAACAACAAATACATTTCTAACATTTTTTGGTATGGACTCCATATTCTGTATAGTGCCTTTTTTTGCTATGTATTTCATAAAATCCTTATCGTAAAGCTTTATTTTTTCCAATGCTTCTTTAAAATTCTTATCAACTATCAAAAGCTCTGTACCGTCATCCGAAACCCTCATAAATGATAATGCAAATAATGGCTCAATGCCAAAGGAGGTGTTTGCAATTATGCTTATGCTTCCAGTCGGAGCCAGAGTCAAGCGAGTAGCATTCCTCAACGGCATATAATTGTTTTTTTTATTATAAATACTGTCATTCCAGTTTGGAAATGTCAATCTTTCTTTTGCCAAATACGTAGATGCATTATCCGCTTCTTTCCGGATAAAAGCCATGAGCTTTTCTGCTGTCTTGACAGCGCGTTCAGAGTCGTAAGGAATTTTTAATTTTATAAGCATCTCAGCAAATCCCATAACTCCTAAACCAATTTTTCTGTTTGCATAAACAATCTCTTTTGTTTCAGGGTTAGGGTAATTACACATATCTATAACATTATCAAGGAAATGAATAGAAGCATGAACAATATTCTTTAATTTATTAAAATCGATCTTATCTTTTTTGATGATGTTGGAAAGATTTATAGAGCCAAGATTAGCTGATTCATAAGGCAATAATGGCTGTTCGCCGCATGAGTCGGTAGATTCTAAAGTTCCGAGCTTGGGAGTAGGATTGTCCTTGTTTATCCTGTCCAGGAATATTAATCCCGGGTCTCCGGTCTTATGCGCAGTCTCACATATCAAATCAAATATTTTTTCTGCGCTTTCTTCCATAACAATTTTCTGCGTCCGGGGATTAATAAGATCATAGTTTTTATTTTTCTTAACTGATTCCATAAACTTGTCTGTAACTGCAACGGAAATATTGAAGTTTTCAAGTACTTTTTTTTGGGCTTTTATTGTGACAAATTCCTCTATGTCAGGATGATCAACTCTTAGTATCCCCATTAACGCGCCGCGCCTTAAACCTCCAAGCTTGATCTGCTCTGTAACAGCATCAAAAATCTTCATGAATGATAATGGCCCAGATGAGAAACCGGTGACTGACTCTATCACATCATTTTTCGGCCTTAATTTTGAGAAATCAAAGCCAGTTCCTGAGCCGGATTTTGATATTTTTGCAGCATAATGCAGTGCCTTGAAGATAGAATCCAGATTGTCTTCTACCGGCAAAACAAAACAAGCAGCAAGCTGTTGTAAGGATCTTCCGGCATTAAATAAAGTTGGGGAATTAGGCAAGAAATCCAAATTTGTCATCAGATTGTAGAATTCTTTTTCTGTTTTTTCTACTCGCTTTTTGGCTTTTTTATTTTTCTTCAGTAGTTTCTGAAATTCTTTTGTTTTTACAACATTGAAATATTCTTCATGGTTTTCTAAATCCTGGAGTTCTTCCTTAAGCAGGTATTTTGCATCTGCCAGCGCTATATTGTTAGCTACGCGCTTGAACAAATCTTCCGGCTTTTCAACTACTTTGCCTTCGTCATTTTTCTTCAAATACCTCTTTTCCAGTATTTGCAAAGCGTTGTTGCTCAGTTTTAGTTTTAGCATTTTTATTCAGCACTTTTTCATCATATATAAATTCTCTTTTTATTTATTAAATTATTTTTCAATATTCAATACCTTTTCTTGCCTTTATACCTTTCTGCCAAGGGTGCTTTACACTTTTAACAATATTGACATAATCTGCCTTGTCCATTATCTCTTGCGGAGCATCTCTTCCAGTAAGGTATAGCTCAACATTTCCATGGTTTCCTATTAAGTCTAGGACTTCTTTCAGGGGTATAAGGCCTTTGTCTAAGACAACATTTATCTCATCCAAAATTACCAGATCATAGCGTTTGGAATAAATTATTCTCTTTGCATGATTGAAGCCAACCATAGCAGCTCCTTTTTCCGCCTCATCCGGGTTAAAAACAAATTTATTTCCCTTATCGCGGAACAGGTCAAGTTTCTGCTGCCTTTCTTTTACTGCATCAACACCAAATTGCTCTATTTCCATGCCCGGAAGGTGTTTTTTTATTATGTACAGTTCTCCCGTAGATCCTGATTTAAGAAATTGTATCATGTATACATGTAAGTTGCTCCCTAAAGCCCTAACAGCAAGGCCTATTGAGGATGTAGTTTTTCCTTTTCCGTCACCGGTTACAACATGGACAAGGCCGAGATTCTCCTTATTTTCATCACCCTCAACGACTATCTTACTTTTTATCTTTGTGACCATATTTATGACAGTAAAATGTAAGTATATTTAATGTTTTTTGTAATTTTAAGAAGAAAAATAGACATTAAACAAACTTTTTGATCTTTTCCTGGACATCTTTCATCTCTTTATCAGTGTATTTCTTATGAGACCATTTGATTCTTAACCTGTCGCTTTTGAACCGGGGTATAATATGGATATGAGCATGTGCCACCAGCTGGCCGGCTTCTTTGCCATTATTCATGACCAGATTATAGCTTCCATTGCCTATTGACAAAGATAGGGCTTTTACAACTTTTTTCGTTACTGTGATTAAATTTTTCAGGTCTTCATCAGGAATATCCAATAAGGTTTCATAATGTTTTTTAGGAACAACTAAACAATGGCCTTTGTTTGCAGGCATAATGTCAAGAAAGCTTATTGTGCTATCATCTTCATAAACTTTTGCAGCCGGTATTTTTCCATCAGCTATCCTGCAGAAAATGCATTCTCCCATTTTTAATATTAGACTTTGCTATTATTTTTAATGTTTTTGATTTTGAAAAATGGACCGGGCGGGATTTGAACCCACAGTCTCTCCCAAGCCAAGGGAACATGATATTCTCCGAACACCAAGCGAAGCTTGGAAATTCACCGGATTTCACCACCGGCCCAATAAAATGGAGAAAAAGTACAATAGTTTAAAAACATTGTTGATTGGCAAAATACAATAATAATTATAAATAAAAATAATATACTCCAAAAAATGGATGAAATCCTATTTCCGCATGATAAAATAAGAAAGGTACAGGATACTGTCATTAATGATGTTTATGATGCAATAAAAAACAAAAAAAATATCATAATCCATGCCCCTACTGGAATAGGAAAGACTGCTTCTGTTCTCGCTCCCACATTAAGCTATTCTATGGATAAAGATATAACCATATTCTTTCTGACATCAAGGCAAACTCAGCATAAAATTGCAGTAGATACATTAAAGCAGATTAAGAAAAAGCATGGAAACAATTTCGGAGTTGCAGATATCATCGGCAAGAGATGGATGTGCCTGCAGGAAGTAGAAGGATTAAATTCCGGAGATTTTATCGATTACTGCAAGAAGTTAAGGGATGAAGATCAATGTGAGTATTATGTCAACACAAGAAAAAAATCAATGAGGCCAACTGTTGTGGCTGAGCAAAATTTGAATGAATTGAAAGTTTTAGGGCCAATGCATGTTGAGGAATTGATTACAAATTGTGAAAAACCCAAGTTATGCCCTTATGAAATGGTCTCTTTGCTGGCTAAAGATGCTAAGGTAATCATTGCAGATTACAATGCCATCTTCAATTCCAGCATCAGGGATAGTTTATTCTCTCGGATCAATAAAAAACTTGAAAATTGCATCATCATTGTCGATGAAGGGCATAATCTTCCTGCAAGAGCCAGGGAATTATTGACTGCAAAGCTATCAACCTTCATCATTGACAGGGCATTAAAAGAAGCAAATAAGTTCGAATTTTTCAATGTTTTACCTATGCTGAAAAATTTAAAGGATATTTTCAATGAACTGGGTTTTGACTTAAACTTCAATAAAGAGGAGAAGCTGGTAAGGAAATATGAGTTTGTTGACAAGATAAATGAGAATGGGAACTATGAGGAATATGTTAACGAGTTAAACAATACTAGTGATTTAATAAAAGAAAAGCAAAAACAAAGCTATGTCGGGAGCATTGGAAAATTTTTAGAAGCCTGGTTAAATGAAGACAAGGGATTTGCAAGAATACTATCGAAAGATTTCAATAATAATCTAATTTTGAATTACCGCTGCCTGGATCCTTCTTTAGTTACAAAAGATGTAATTGAGAGGAGTTATTCGACAATAATCATGTCAGGAACTTTAACTCCTACATTTATGTATAAAGATATTTTAGGTTTTGATAATACGATAGAGAAAGTGTATAATAATCCTTTTCCAAAAAATAATAGGTTGTGCTTAATAGTTCCTGAGACTACAACAAAATTTACAAGAAGAAATGATGCAGAATATAGGAAAATAGCGGAAGTTTGTAATAAGATTGTTAATAAGATCAATGGCAATACAATATTATTCTTTCCAAGCTATAATCTGAGGGATAAGGTTTACAAGAGTTTCTATGACATCTGCAGCAAAAAGATGCTGATTGAGAAACAGAATCTAAGCAAAGAAGAAAAGGAAAAAATACTAAAAGAATTTAAGGAAAACAAAGATAAAGGGGCGGTTTTACTGGCCGTCGCTGCTGGAAATTTCGGTGAAGGTATTGATTTACCGGGAGATTTTCTGAAAGGTGTCGTCATTATCGGTTTGCCACTGGAAAAACCGGACCTGGAAACTAAAGAACTGATAGATTATTATGAAGAAAAGTATGGCCGTGGTGCTCGGAAACCAACAGACGCTAATTCGGTTTCCGGCACCAACTCCGTTGGTTTTGATTATGGGTATATTTTTCCAGCTATAACCAAATGTCTGCAGAATGCTGGTAGGTGCATAAGGTCAGAGACTGATAAAGGAGTCATAGTTTTTCTGGATGAGAGGTTCGCATGGGAGAATTATCATAGGTGTTTGCCTGTAGATATGGATTTCAAGATAAGCAAGGTGTATGAAGAAAGGATTGAGAAGTTTTTTGGAAATATTTAATAATTAACAAGAATTTCTATGTATTATGCAAGATGTAACATCGAGGTTTGTGAGGTACGATCCGGAGTTTTTGGAAGGTGCGGTAATATTCATGATTGGTGGTGCAGAATTTGCATTACCCGGAAAAACTGCTGCGGAGTATTTCAAGAATGTTAAATATTATCAAATGGAGAGTGTTGCGGATATAGTTGAGAACTACGATCAGCTTTCAGAAACCAGACGTATACCTGGAGCAATGCTGGATTGGCAGTCAGAGATGAGAGCAAAGGCCAGTTATATGAGGTACAAAGATGCCGAGAGGCACCAGGATCCAGAGCCACGCAAATTTGCAGTAATCCATCCGGAATCGTTTCATTATTTAGTTGATCATGTTGTTTCCAGAAAAAGAAAAATAATGGAGAGCTTAACAGGCATACCCTTTACTCAAATGAACCAATTTAATCATGGATTATTGGACCATGTTAATTTAACGAATTTTAAGCGCATAGATGGATATAACTATAATCCTGGAGAGTTTAGCAGTTTTGAAGCGTATGAGTTTGACATCACAGATGTCCATGGAGATTGTATAGATGCTTTATTCTTCGTAAATTTTTATCCCCATTCTGACAGAGACGCGGCAGCAGAACACGAATTAAGAACAGCATTAGCATCAAGTCCTCTTGATACCTTTGATATAGTATTCGATGCACTTGACCAAAACTACACTTGGCAAAGCATCGATGGACCGGTGCGAAGAGGTATGAAACTGAATGTTCGAAGCATACATGGTTCTAAATGGGACAAGGATGAAAGGCCAGATCCTGAATCAGAGCCTGGCATTGAATTGGTAGAGCAACATAGAAGGCTTACATTAGAAAGATTAATCGGAGCCGGAGTTTAATTTAGCTGTTTACAAGTTCTTCAAATACTGATCCTAGGCCACTCCCTAAAAATATCTTTAACAGGCATACTAATTACTAAACTAGTATACAAAATAGTAATATTTATATAGAAGTTCTACTTACCATAGTACATATGGTTGTATTATTTGACAGGTTTAACCTACCTGAGGATATATATGAAGTTATATTTGCGACAAAGCAGCAGATTATAGTAGCTAAGCTGCTAATAGAGATGATAAAAAGCAATGGTGGTGAGATAAACAAAACAGTGATGTCGGTGTTTGCCACTAAGCTGCATGAAGGGGATTATGTTACTACGCTAATTGATGAGCCACCATACAAGGGCAAGAAGGTCAAAATAAGCTACAACAAGAGGCAGTTTTATGACAGGATTCTGACGCCAATGAAGAGTATGGGACTGATAGATTATGATCTGTACAAAAAAACATACAGGATAAGTGATAATTTCAACAAGGAGATGATAAGAATAGGTTTATCGTGGCTAATAGAGATGAGAAAGCCGGCAAAACCAGAATGATGTGTCAAAAATTTGATGTTTTTAGGCCCCCACGCTCGAATTCTTTCCAAACCACCCCAACGAAACGGAAAAACATGGGGGCCATCTTTCCATTAAGCATATTAGGGAAAAAGAGGTGATTCGGGTGGTTAATCAGTTTACTTTCAACTAATTTTTGAATAATAATTCTCTGAAAAAACAAAATTTAAAAATAACCCAATAAATAAATTTAGTATGATTGATTTTGAAGCACTTAAAAAAGAACAGATTAAGATAGCTAAAAAAGTAATTACTACGGATAGCTTTGAAAAAATAAAAACAATAGGCGGCGCTGACCAGGCTTATATCGGCAATAAAGTAATTTCTGCAATTGCTGTCTGTGATTATACAAGCTTAAAGCTAATTGAGGAAAAACATGCAGTAGTGAATGCAAAGGTCCCCTACAAAAGTGGTTTTTTGTTCTATAGGGATAGTCCTGCAGTCATGGAAGCATTTAACAATTTAGAGAATAAGCCAGATGTGCTTATTGTGAAAGCAAATGGCATATTGCATCCAAGAAGAATTGGAATGGCCAGCCACCTTGGCATTTTACTGGACATAGCTACGATAGGAGTTACAAAAGATCTAATGTTGGGAGAGGTAAGGGAAAAGACAATTTATGTGGAGAAGGAAGCTCGTGGATATGAGTTAATAACAAGAGAGCATGCAAGACCGATATACATAAGCCCCGGCAATAAAATTTCCCTGAAAACCAGCTTGGAGATAGTTAAAAATAGTTTAAGGCAACCGCATAAATTACCGGAGCCGTTGCATTTAGCGCATAAGTATGGGAATAAAGTCAGAAAAGAGTTACTTAAATGAGTAAGTTAAGGTATATATGAAATTTAGAATTAAATATCAGATACAACTTTTAACCGGTCTGGTATCTTATAAATCCATATCCGTTTTCATATTTTGCGTTATCTGAACTAATAGATTCTTTCTGAGAAACCGCATAGGCCCTAGAATCCATATCTTCAGGACTGCCTTCCACCTTATTCCAGTGAGGAGAGCAAAGACACATAACATATTCTGCTACTTTTAATATTTTCTGCAAAGTTAATTTTACAAAACCATCTATTTTACGGCTTCTTGAGACGATGCTGCCATAAGTTGCTTTTGCATATCCTACAAACGTGCTATACAAGCTCTTAAAGGATGATTTTATTTCTGCAAATGCGTTTGCCTCAGTTGCGTACTTTGCATTTCTTACTTCAGCATCTTGAGGAACTTCTTCTGCAAATAGTTTGTCGATTATGCTCTCCTGCTCCGGATTATTCATATTATTCATTGCCGTTTCAATTTCATTATCTAAGGACCTATCTCTTCTAAATAAACCAGATATTTTCTTATCGAGGGTACCTTTTAGGTCCTTTATCTCAGCTGTTTTGGAGTTACTTTTAATTTCCCCGGATAAATATATCTCTGCAGGATTCTGCATAGAAAAAAATAGAAGAGAACTTATGATACCAGTGGTAAATTTGCCCTGAGTTTTTGTAGTAGTCATGGTTTTGACGACTTATATAATTTATATAAACTCTTTAGAAACATACTATGAAAGAACTAGTATATAAAGTTTTCTGTTTTTGTATTATTTCATCATACCTTTTAGAAGATGTATGTAATCCATAAGGTGCCTTGTTATCAGGAAATTCTTCTTTACGTGCCCCATTCCTGCGGTTCCAAGCTCTTCCCTAAGCCTCGGATCTTTCAGTAACTTAATAGTCCTGTCAGCGCATTCTCTTATATTATTTACCAAATAACCGTTCTTTCCATCTATTACCTGCAAGGGAATTCCACCTACGTTTCCAGCTACAACTGGTGTCCCTTTCCATAAGGCTTCTGTTACCGTCAGGCCAAAACCCTCTTTTAATGACTTTTGTATTACTACATCAGAAGCACGCTGCAAACAATTTACCAGGAAATCGTCAGCATAATTTATTACAATAATGTCGTTATTACCCTTTACTTTTTCCATTAAACGATTATAGATTATTTCACCTTCCGGGTCATCGGAAGCCATTGAGCCTAACAAAACAAGCTTACAATCCACCTGTTTTTTTATAATATCAAATGCTTTTACTACACCAAGAGGGTCTTTCCATTTATCAAACCTAGAAACCTGGCTTATTACAGGCTTATCCAAATCAACTCCAAATTTTGAAAGGTATCTTTTTACAACGGAGTCAGGAATAAATTTGTTTTTTGCGGTCAAAGGGTCTATAGAAGGCGGTATTATGTGATAAGGCTTATTGAGATCTTTTTGCTTGTATTGATCCATGGAAACTATAACAGCATCATACTTCTCTATAAACTGTTTTAAATAGTTCCAGAGGATTTTATTTGGACTGCTTAGGTCTATATGGCAGCGCCAAATCCACGGTTGCGTTTTTTTGTAGAAATTTATTAAAGGTAACGGCTGCGGGTCATGGATTATAATAGCATCTAATGGATGTATATGCATTATTATGGAGTTTATCTCGTTGCATTCTATGTATATCTTTTTTTTATCTTCGCTTAAGATTATATCTTCTCCCTGCAAAGAATTATGGAATTTCTTCGTGACATTGAAAAAATCCTGGTGGCCTTTCAGCAAACGCCAGCCGGTTTTTATACCTACATCATTCATCAATAAAGTAAGGCTGCTTAAAATCTCTGCAACGCCGCCGCCATAAAAGGTTGAGTTGATATGCTCTACATGTTTACCTTCCAGCGGTGCAGCCTCTTCATAGATCTCATCAACTAATTTTTCCCCGACAATGCTGCTATAATCCTTCAAAGACAGAGTCATAAATTTCAGATTAAAGAAAGTGTTTTAATAATTTTCTGTTTTCATTAAAGTAATGGCTTAAATTCTATAAAAACTTTTAAATACAGACTAAATTTGCTTTGTACTATGAGAAGAGATGTAATAAGGGCAGAGAAAAAAAAGAAGCTATTGGGTGTGATTATGACGGTGGTTATGTTCGGGAGTGTTTTTACGTTTATTTTCTTTGGATTCCATACTGGAGGCAGATCTTCTGGAGTAGTAGAATACAATGGCTTTGAATTCATAAATCGCGGAACTTTTTGGTCAACGACTGTAGATGGAAGGGATGCTTTGTTCACTTACTTGCCGGATGACCTGGGATTTATATTTGTGAATCAAGATGTGATAGGGAGATTAAGAAACAAGGTTCAGATTGATTCTACGTCAGAATTTAATGACACGTTTGCAGAACCGATCGCTCTTGCGCAATTCCAGATGGGCTCTACATTATTTAATTTTGACATATTTGTAAGGCAAGGTTTTACATCTAAACAGGGAAATTTTCCGGTTATAACATGTGAGGATTCCACAAATTTTGTGCCAGTTGTCTATTTCAGAAGCTCTAATACAACAAAAGTTTATGTGGAAAATAGCTGTATCATAGCAGAAGCTTCCAATGGCGCAGATATCATAAGAATTAAGGACAGGTTGATTTATGGTATCTTGGGGGTAATCTAAGATGAAACTATACTTAGAGGAAAGCCATACAAAGAGAAAGCAGAGCTTTCTCGTGGATTTGAAAATACAAGGTATTTTCAAACAATCGCTTCGCGATTTAAATTCAGTGACCGTAGGTTCCATTTTTTAATTATACTAAAAAGGAATGTTAAAAATGAAACATCTAAAACTAAAAGCGCTTGAGAAAAGCTATGAAGAGGGCTTATTAAATGAAGATGAGTATGAGAAGAAAAAGAAGGAGATAGAGGATATGCCCGAAGATAAAGTTGAGAAACTAGAGGAGGAGGAAGTGAAAGATGTTAAATTAAAATCTGATAAAATCTTGATAGTCATTATAATAATAATCGTAGCGCTTTTTGTGGCTATATTTGGCCTAAGATATCTTACACAAGAGGAGCCAAAGACAATAGATGACCTGCATGCATTGAATTTAGAAGGGAAGCTGAAAGAGGATCAAGGTTATCTATACAAAGGCATTTATTCATTTGTTAAATTTGATGATGTGTGGTACACGCAATTTAAATCTCCAAAGGGGACAATATTGTATGATTTTAATTTCCGTTACTCTCCAAGAGACTTGGAAGATATTAAGATAAATGGGGGGCTTGACATAGAAAAATTTAATGATGCCAAGCAATACTATGCAACTTTCAATCCTTTAGGAAATGAGCTTACATATATCCGCTTAGCAAGGCTGGATTATGATGTCATGATGACAAGGATTTTCCAAAAAATACCTGTTTCAGCTTGCGATAGAAATGCATCTAATTCAACAACAGCTTGTTCCGGGATACCGATAATAACGTGCGAGAATACTGATGACATCGTCGTCTACTATAAAGAATCTGATGAATTGGGCGTGGAGTATAAAGATAATTGCATCATAATCAGTGGCTCTGGCTTTGATTTTGTAAAAGGCGTAGATAGAGTTCTTTATAATTTATATGGGATCATGGACCAATGATTAAATCATGCAGTAATTAGATGGAAACTAAAATAAACAAATCAGAAAATGAATGGAAAACATGCTTAAGCCCGGAAGAGTACAAGATATTGAGGAAAAAAAGCACTGAGCTCCCATTTACCGGGAAATATAACAAGAATAAGAAAAAAGGGGTTTATTATTGCAAAGGCTGCGGGAATAAGTTGTTTTTGTCTGATACAAAATTTGATTCAGGGAGTGGTTGGCCAAGTTTCTGGAAACCTGCAGCTAAGGAAAATGTAGAGCTTAAATCTGACAATAGTTTATTCATGCGAAGGACAGAAGTTTTGTGCAAAAAATGTAAAGGGCATCTAGGCCATGTTTTTGAGGATGGCCCTAAGCCAACCGGGAAAAGGTATTGCATCAACTCCATAGCTTTAGATTTTAAGGAGAAAAAATAAAATGCCATTATTTACTTTTGGAGAGATATTTGATATTGTGGTCATGACGGCTGTAGTCGGGTACATATTTTCCGGGTTGTTTAAGAGGCCTGTAAGGGAAGATTATGATCCCTTAAAGCACTTTAAGGCCGGGTTTGATGTTGAAGACCTAAAGTTTGCGATTTTGGCTACTGCACCAGCCATCATATTGCACGAGCTAGGGCATAAGTTTGTTGCGCTAAGTTTTGGCTTAGAGGCTGTATTTCAAGCTGCATGGTTTTTTCTCGGGTTGGCTTTAATATTGAAATTTAT
>JADFJW010000019.1 GCA_022565235.1 Nanobdellota archaeon
TTGACGACTTGGTCCCGAATGATGTTAATTTTAGTATTACTGCATCAAATGGAGAAGTAAGGTTGGATACAGTTACGACCAATAACCACCACTTTCTGACACCAGATGATGACGATGACAATTCATTTGGTTATACCAGTATGGGTGCATTGATACAACTCTTCAAGCCAACAAGTGATCCGCAGGAACTTACTATTTTGTATCCGAAGGACCAGAGCGTGCCTCAAGTATTTATAACGGCAAGTGGAGTTTCAGTTACTGAAACAGCAGGAACCACAACTGGAGCTGTATCAATCCAAAGGATTGATGTTGGTGCTACGAAGCTAGCTTCAGAGGTTCCAGACATTAATGCAGTAAACTCAATCCTTGTTGGAGGACCTTGTGCTAATGCAGCATCTTCAACTGTAATGGGAGATCCAGCAGTCTGTACAGAAGGCTTTACACCTGGTGTAGGAAAAATCCAGATTTTTGATGTTGGCAGCGGTAATGTGGCAATGTTGGTAGCTGGTTTCAGTGCAGCAGACACAAGAAATGCAGCAGCAGTAGTTGCTAACTACCAAGACTATGCAGACACCTTGAAAGGTGAAGCTGTAGAAGTAACTAGAGTCAACAATGTGTTGACAGTTGCTGAGCCAAGTGCAGTAGAAGAAGCACCTGCTGAAGAAGAAGAACCAGCAGCTGAATAAAGGAAGTAAAACTTCCTTAATTTTTTCTTTTTCTTATCTTTTTTAATTTTTAGTTGTTACTTAGTTTATACTCACAGCAAATAATCATCATACATTTGTTTGCTGTTCCTAATAAGCAACGACAAGATCCATTCACGAAAATTTGTTGTCATTGCTATAATAACTCGCCTAAGAATATGTTATGCTTAGTTCTTTTTATTTTGACCTTTACATAACCTTGTTTTTTATAGCAGTTAATGACCGAGATGAGCCTATTACCTGCAACAGCAAGCATTTCCTTATTTAATCTTCCCGGGCATACAAGCTTTGCCTTTACAATAGCGCCTTTTTTGAATGGTTTCTGCAGTTCCTTACATTTCTTTATTTGGAACATATACTCTTTGTTTATGAGTTCTATACCATGTTTTTGCTCTAAATCCCGTAGTTTTTTGTAGAAAGCATCCATTTCCATCCCTTTAACAGGATTTCTTCCAAAACGATACGGTAAGAAGTTTTGTATCCCTATTGCCGGGCAGTTCTTTCCTGCACCTACTTCCTGGGCAAATTTAGCTAATTTAATAAGCTCATCGTCATTGTAGCCGGGAAGCCATACGGGAACTATTATCAGATCCATTTTTTTTGGTATGTAGTAAGCTAGTTTTTTTACTTTCTTTAGATTGTAAGGAAAACCAGCCATCTTATCTGCTATTTCCTGGTCAAGGGCATTTAAGGACAGGTTTATTCTTGTAAGGCCGGCATCTGCTAGATCATCAATAAACTGTTTGTTAAGAAGAGTCCCATTTGTGTCTATAGAAATTGACTTTACTTGCGGTATTTTTGCTATATCTGACACTAACTCAATCATATTTGCATATAGTGTTGGCTCTCCCTGGGCATTAATATGAGCGTCTATATGGTCTTCTTGCTTGAATTCAATAAGTTTCTTCAGCTCTTCTACTATGTAATCCTTCTCTACAATAAAATCTGTTTTTCTTCTTGATAATGGCCCTTCATCAATAGAACAATATATGCAGCCTAGGTTGCAGCTTGTTATCGGCTTTATTTCAATAAGATTTGTACCTCGATCTATCAGGCCGAAATAGTTTGTCCCCATCAAAGGAATTCCGGAATTCTTATGCACATAAATGGTGTTTTTATTGTTTAACCTGTTTTTCAGCTGAATAAGTCCTTTTGACAGCAGCATGTTAAACCTTCTTTGCGCCCTATTATCGCTGATTTCATCAAATTCAATCTTATTGCCATCTATCTTGAAGTTCCCTATACCTTCAAGTACAGATTTATCTATGTCGAAATAAAAGAGTTTAAGGAATTTTACCCTTACCTTTTCTTCTTTTTCCTCAAAGGATAGGTCCCTGAATATTAGCTCTGCCATAAAGCATGGCAAAAAAGGAAATTATATAAAGGTTCTTAATTTATTTTGTTAATCTGGGGATGGTTATGGAGACAAAAGAAGTTAATATTACCTATGAAACTCTGTTTGAGCTTTTGAAGAGAGAGAAGGATATGACTGATTTGCAGAAACTGGATCCTAACTTCTTTAATGATTTTGTTGATTATTTAAATGAAAAAAGCAAAGTATTGGATAAAGAAGATTCATTGTTTTCTTATGACGAGAAGAAGAAGGTTGAGAAACAGATAGATAATGCTAAAAGAATAATCAAGGAAATTTATGAACGCCGGGAAAAGAAGATATTATATATCGCGTTGATAAAGAGCAGAACAAAATCAGATGTAATGGATACATCTACTTTTCTTGAGAACGAGAAGAAGTTTTTTGACGAAGTAGTCAAGGTTCTTGATGTCTTTAGGAATGATGTCATTAATAACATCATTGATGGAAAACAAGCTTCAGGAACAGCAGCAGGTAAAGAAGAGATTGATAAGAAGGAAACTGATGAAAAAGATGATAATGATAAAAGTGAAGCAAAAAACACGAAGCTTGTGAGATTTCTTCATGTTGTCCCTAAATTTGTCGGGAAAGAGCTTGAGGAGTATGGGCCTTTTGCAGAGGAAGATATAGCTAATCTTCCAATGGAAATCGCAGATCTTCTGATAAATAAGGGAAGGGTTGAGGAGATTAAGGGCAGTTAATTTACTATTTTCTTTCAATCACTTTTGAAACTGATTCTTTCGCTTTGAAGAAGTTTTTTGTAAAAGCTTCAGCTTTTTTAGTATCAAATTCTTTGCAGGAGAAAATGTTTACAAACGTGCTTTCTAGTATTTCAAGTGCATGAACGACTATGTTACTTGTTTCAATAAATTGTATTGCCGAAACACCTTTCAAATGAGGCGTGTTACTATTGTCATGCCAGAATAAAGGTTTCCCATGTCGTTTCATACCTATTGAATCACAAAGATCAACAAAATATTTTTCTAAGTTTTCTTTAGTAAAGGTATGGGTATCACAACCATGCATGTCTATAATCAGTTCTATTCCATAAACATCCTTTTCCATCATGTGCTTAAATCACTTACGATTTAAATATTTATTTATTATTTTTATTAATAGAAACATATTTAAATTAACAATAAATACCAGAAAGCATGAAATTTCCTAAAAACGTTAACAGATTTTGCCCTTATTGTAAAAAGCATACTCTTCATAGGGTAATGATAAACAAGAAGAAAAGCCCAAGAAGCATGACTTATGGCGGCAAGATTAGGGCAAAAAGACGTGGAAAAGCGAGGGGTATCGGAAACCTGGGCAGGTATAGCAAGCCTGCAGTTACAAAATTTAAGATGACCGGTAAAAAGGCCAGTAAAAAGGTCGATTTAAGATATGAATGCAGTAAATGCAAGAAACAACATATGAAAAGCAAAGGCTTCCGTTCAAAACGTATTGAGTTTCAATGAGAAATTAGAAACTAATCTTTTAGCATATAAAGTATTTCCTACTTTATACACAATGAAAAAATTTTAAATTTGGGTGAGATTATGGCAGATGTTAGAGAACACACAAGCAAATTCATTAAGATAAGATGCCCTAAGTGCAAGAATGAACAGATAATGTTCGGAAAAGCATCTTCAAAAGTAATTTGTCTTGTTTGCGGCAAGGTACTGGCTGATCCTACGGGTGGAAAAAGCAAGGTCAAGGCCAGAATTTTAGAAGTGTTAGAGTGAACCTAGAAAAATGCTTTTAAGAAAGAAAGGATTTCCAGAAGAAGATGAATTGGTAATGTGCACTGTTACAAAAGTGCAATTTCATTCTGTTTTTGCTAATATGGATGAGTATGGGAAAAGCGGGATGATACATATTTCTGAAGTAAGCCCCGGCAGGATAAGGAACATAAGGGACTTTGTAAAAGAGGGAAAGAAGATAGTTTGCAAGGTTTTAAGGATTAATACGGAGCGGGGCCATATAGACCTATCCTTAAGAAGGGTTACTGAAACACAACAAAGAAAGAAAGTAGATGAAATAAAACAGGAACAGAAAGCTGAGAAAATTTTAGAATTTGTTGTAAGGGACTTGAAATTAGATATGAACAAATTATTTAATGATATAAGCTCCAGTATATCGGAAAAATATATCTCACTATATGATTTTTTTCAGCATGTTGTTGCAGACAGCAATGCAATTAAAGATGCAGGCGTAGATGCAAAAACAGGAAAAACACTCGAGGAAGCTATCAAATCCAGAATCAAAGAAGTAAAGATCAAGATCGAGAGCAAATTAAAATTAACCAGTTTTGCAGCAAATGGTGTGGACATTGTTAAAGAAGCACTTAAAAAAGCAGAAGAAGCTGGAAAAGAAAACATTTTGATAAAATACCTCGGCGCAGGCTCCTATAATGTTACAGTTAACGGGAAAGACTATAAAGAGGCTGAAAATATTTTGGAAAAAGCATCGGAAAAAGCATTGGAATATATAAGAAAAAATGATGGCGATGGGGAACTTGTAAGGGTTAAAGCATGAAAATTGTGCGTACCCGCACATTAGTGTATAGGGTGATGTTCGCTACGCTCAATCACCCGAGACTGAATACAGCTACGTAAAAATGAAAACTTTACTTAAATGCGGAAAATGCGGAAAATATACCATGAACGATGTTTGCTTATGCGGGGGAAAAGCTTTAACACCCAAACCCGCTAAGTTTAGCATAGAGGATAAGTATGGGGCTTATCGCAGAAAGGCTAAAACCGGTTTCTTTAAAAAAGAGGGATTGATATGAGTACATGGAGAATTGACCGTATAGGAAAAAAACCAAAGCTTAACAATCCCTTATTGATAGAAGGTCTTCCAGGAATAGGAAATGTGGGAAAAGTAGCAGTGGATTTTCTGATAGATGAATTAAAAGCTGAAAAAATGTATGAGATAACATCCTATTCTTTTCCACATTCTGTTTTTGTGAATGAGGATAATTTAGTAGAGCTGCCCATGATAGAGGTGTTTTATAAAAAATTTAATGGCAAAAAGCAGGATTTGATACTTTTAGGCGGAGATGTGCAGCCGGTAGATGAAGTGGGCAGCTATGAATTTTCTGAAAAGATACTTGATGTACTGGAACAGTTTAAGGGTAAAGAGGTAATAACCTTAGGAGGCATCGGCCTTGCAGAAGTGCCTAAAAAACCAAAGGTTTATTGCACTGGGAATAACAAAAGGATTATCCGAAAATACAAGGATGGAATGGTAAATAATAAGCTTTATGGCGTCGTTGGCCCCATAGTGGGCATTTCAGGGCTTTTGGTCGGTTTAGCAAAGAGAAGAAACATAGATGGCATATCATTTTTGGCAGAAACTTATGGGCATCCGATGTATCTTGGCATTAAAGGATCGATAGAGATTTTGAAAGTGCTTGACAAAAAACTTAATCTTAAAATAAACATGAGCAGGCTAAACAAAGAAATAAAAGAGATTGAGTCTGACATATTGGGCAAGACAGAGCAAATCAGCGAAGTAGCCAGACAGACCGCTTTAAGGAGATTAAAGGGTAAGTTTGGAGATGGCATGGATTACATAGGTTAGATTAAACAGCTAATTTTCAAAATATTTATAAATAATCTATCTTAGTTCTAGATAAGGTGATATTTTGTCTAAGATCAAAAGAGTTGTAGCTAGAGAAGTTCTTGATTCCAGGGGAAACCCTACTTTGGAAGTGAATGTTATAACAGATAATGCTGTTGCAAAGTCTTTTGTGCCTTCTGGTGCAAGTACAGGGTCGCATGAGGCTTTAGAACTGAGAGATGGTGATAAAGCAAGGTATGGCGGAAAAGGTGTCTTAAAAGCCATAAATAATGTTAATACGGTTATTTCCAGGAAACTTACCGGGATGGATTGTCAAAGCCAAAGGAAAATAGATGAATTGATGATTGAGCTGGATGGAACAGAAAATAAGTCTAAATTAGGTGCAAATGCAATTGTTGGCGTTTCAATGGCTGCCTGCAAAGCAGGGGCTTTTCATAAAAATATGCGTTTGTTTGAATATATCAAAGAGATTTCAGGCTCTAAAAAATTTTCATTGCCTATACCTCAGTTAAACATTATGAATGGCGGCAAACATGCCGGTATAGATAATGATATACAGGAACATATGATTATTCCGGTTAAATTCAAGACTTTTTCAGAGGCTTTGAGGGCGGGTACTGAGGTTTACCATGAATTGGGAAGATTATTAAAGAAAAAATTCGGTTCTCAGGGGATATTGTTGGGAGATGAAGGCGGCTATGTGCCTAAAATTGATAATGTTGATGGGAGATTAGAGTTAATAGATCGGGCAATAAACAATACCGGTTATAAAAATAAGATATTTATGGCTTTGGATTGCGCTGCTTCAGAGTTTTTTTATTCTGATTATTATAAAATTAAAGGTAAAGAGTATAGTCCCGGGCAATTAATAGATTTCTATAAAAAACTGATTAAAAGCTACAAAATAATCTCAATAGAAGATGGTATGGCCGAAGATCATTGGAATGGCTGGAAGCAGCTGAATAAGGAACTAGGCAGTAAAATACAGATTGTGGGAGATGATTTATTGGTTACAAATGTTGATAGGATTAGTCAAGCAACCGAGGATAAGGCATGCAATGCTTTATTATTGAAAGTAAATCAGATAGGGACTGTAACGGAGGCAATTGAAGCGGCGAATTTAGCTTTCAAAAACAAATGGAATGTTGTTGTAAGCCATAGAAGCGGGGAGACAGAAGACAGCTTTATAGCGGATTTAGTTGTCGGATTAAATTCCAACCAATCCAAGTTTGGAGCTCCTGCAAGATCAGAGAGAACTGCAAAATATAACCGGTTATTGAGCATAGAAGAGCAGTTGGGGAAGAAAGCTGGGTTTGCTGAATTCTAAGATGACATACTCACTATCGTTCGTAGTTTCCAATTTGAAAGTCAATAATAAAAAAGGGTGTTCAAATTGAAAAAACCAATCATAACCCTTACCAGCGATTTTGGAGTTCAGAGCCAGGGCATAGGCATAATTGAAGGTGTAGCCGCAGAGATTAATCCGGATGCTAAGGTTATACATCTGATGCACGGCCTGCCTAGTTTTAATCTATTCTATGCTGCAAGGACAATGGAAACTTTGAATTATATGCCGGTTGGTTTTCATGTTTGCGTAGTCGATCCTGGCGTCGGGACAGAAAGAAAGCCAATAATAATAAAGGTTGGAAGGGGAGATTATTTAATTGGTCCTGATAACGGAGTTTTGATCCCTGCAACTAGGTTTCTGGGAGGCATAAAAAAGGTTGTCGAGATAACGAATAAGAAATATATGAAGCAGCCTGTGAGCCCGATATTTCACGGCAGGGATATCTTTACACCGGCAGCTGCATATCTTTCTAAAGGAGTTAAAATAGAGAAATTCGGGAAAGAATTAGACCCAAAAACTTTAGTAAAGGCGCCTTATGGGGAAGCAACAATAGATGAAGATAAGATCCATGCCAAGATAATATCTGTCAATAAATTCGGCTCATTGCATCTGAATATAACTCATGCAGTTTGGGATAAGTTTGATGTAAAGCTTAAGGATATTGTTAATTTTAAATTTAAAAATAAAAATATAAAAATGTATTTTGGCAGGACTTTCGGCGATGTTGACAATGGGAAGGCGTTGATTCTAAAAGATGATTATGGTAGGGTAGAAGTCGCTTTAAACCAGGATTCTTTTGTTAAAAAATATAAGGTTGAGATTGGGGAGGATATTGCAGTAAGTAAAAGCAATTAATAAAATCAATGAAATTCAAAAATGATAAATTAGATAATATCAAGAGATAACAATAAACTTTTATTGCAATAAAAAATAAACAATATAGAATTAAAATTCAATAAATAATAAATGAAATAAAAAATCTATGAAACTGTTTAAAATGATAAAACTGGTATTATTAAGGCATGGAGAGAGTACCTGGAACAAAGAGAACAGGTTTACCGGCTGGACTGATGTTCCATTGACAGAAAAAGGCATCGAGGAAGCAAAGGAATCCGGGCAGATATTGAAGAAAGAAGGATATACTTTTGATGTTGTTTTTACGAATGTGTTGAAACGAGCAACTGAAACTACAGATATAGTTCTCAAAGAAATGGATCTGGTGGATGTACCCGTACATGAATCCTGGCGCCTTAATGAGAGGCATTATGGGGCGCTGCAGGGCTTAAACAAGTCCGAGATGGCAGCAAAGTTTGGTGAGAAACATGTCTTAAAATGGCGCAGAAGCTATGATGTAAGACCTCCGGCATTGAAAAAAGATGATGAAAGATATCCTGGAAACGATCCAAAATACAAAAAGCTAGATAAAAAGGATTTGCCTCTTACAGAATCATTAAAGGATACTGTTGCCAGGGTTTTGCCGTCCTGGAAAAACGAGATAATACCTGAACTAAAATCAAGCAAAAAGGTTTTAGTTTCTGCAAGTGGCAATAGTCTAAGGGCTTTGGTAAAAATTATGGATAAAATACCTAATGAGAAAATTGTCCATTTTAATATACCTACAGGAGTTCCACTTGTTTACGATCTTGATAAGAATTTCCGGGCTGTAAAACATTATTTTCTTGGTAATCCAAAAGAAATAAAGAAAAAAATGAAAGCTGTTGCAGAGCAAGGAAGGGCCAGGAGATAATTATTTTATTCTCAACCTTTCTCTATAAGAATTAATTTCTTTTTCGTTTAAAGTTGAAACAATTCCATCAAACATGGAAATAAATATTTTTGCTTCTTGCAGTGCCCGTTTTACCTCATCTCCCTTGCCAACTTTCATATAGTATTGCGCATCAATTCTTTTGTTTTTATGCTGTTTTATCGTTTTTGTTTTTTCTTCTCCCAATAGGTATGTTGTTGCTAAGATTGAGCAAAAATGATTTTCACATTTAATTCCTATTTTCTGAAGAAAGGAATATAACGCATAATATTCAGCATAATAAACTACAACAGTACTCCATAATAAGTCATTATCATTGAAATTCTTTTCTGCTCTTTCCAAGGAAGATTTGGCTTCTTCAAGATAGGATTTTGCTAGTGTTTCATTTGGTTCAACTGTTTTTAAGCCATCTTTCAGCCCAAAACACCAATTTAATTTATTATTTCCCATAGTAGCCCCACATAACATTTACATAAAATGAATGATCATTTAAAATGATATGATTTTCTTGTATTTCCTTTATTAACGTTTCTTGATTTTCCAACGCTTTTACAAATAATGGTTTTGATAATTTTATATCGTGAATATTGTAGGGCAATAAATGTGAAGGCAACTTTTCCTTTTTATTTGATAGTATCAATAAGTCCAAATCGGAATCCATATCTGCCGTAAATTTCGCAAAACTTCCAAAAATTATCAGGATCTCGTTTGTTTTGATTTCCTTCAAAAATGTCTTGAATATAGGATATTTGCCTAAAAATAGCAATGTTTTATAGATCTCTGATTGCAGCAAATAAAATTTTGTTTCTATAATGTCCGGGTTTAGCCCAAAATATTTGTTTTTCCCCCTTATAATGCTTTTCAATATTTTGTTTTTTTCAAGGTTTGATAACAAATTTTGAGTTGTTTTAAGCGGTATTTTAGCTAATTTACTTATTTCTCTAAGGTAAAATTGTTTAGTATAATCCCCCAGGTAAAGCGCTAAAATTACCAGTTCTTTGTTTCTTTTTTGATACATATGTATATATTTCGATACAGTTATATAAAAAGCTTTCGGTTTTTTAGGGAAAATAAACCTATTTTTCCAGCACCAAAGCACCAGCACCTAAAATCCCTGCTTCTTTCAGATTTGATTTAACTATCTTGCAGGGTTTGGTAAAATACCTTTCTTTAACTGCTTCGTTCATAGTTTTGCTGAAGAATTTCCATGAATCTGATATTTTTCCACCTATAACAACGATATCCGGATCAAAAGCATAGATTATGTTTGTCAATCCTATCCCTAGATAGTACCCCATCTTATCAAATGTTTTGATGGCTTTTTTGTTCCCTTTCAAGGCTAGTTTACAGATGGAATAGGGGTCGCTGCCGTTAAATAATCTTTTAATCCCTCTTGCCGCTACATGCGTCTCTATGCAGCCATTATTTTTGCATCTGCTTTTAGGCCCGTCATATTTTATTGTCATATGCCCTAATTCAGCAGCGTTATTTCTTCCATGGTATACTTTTTTGTTTATTACGAAGCCTCCACCTAGGCCGGTCCCTAAAGTTATCCCTATAATATTCTCATATTTTTTCCCCTGCCCAAAAACTGCTTCAGCCAAAGCAAAACAATTTGCATCATTATCAAGGAAAACTTTAGTTTTGAATCTGCTCTGTATTATTTTTCTTAATGGGATGTTCCTGAATGGAAGATTTACCGGATTGGTAATAGTTCCTGTTTTGTAATTTAATGGTCCAGGGCTTCCAATCCCTATTCCCGCTATTTTTCCAGATTTGATTTTTTCTATTGAAGAGATAATATTATCTACTACAGTTTTAGAGCCTTTATCTGCTTGCGTCGGTGTTTCATATTTTTTTATTATTCTGCCTTTCGATGTAATCAATGCTGTCTTTATGCTTGTGCCCCCTAAATCAATGCCTATTGTGTTTTGCATTTTTATTTTCCTCTATAAAACCTTGCAGCGTCTTCCGGCATTATGGAGTTTATTGTTGCTCCAGTTGAAAGCTCAAAGCCGCCCCAGGTTGCTAGCCGGGGAGTAACTTCGATGTGGAAGTGCAGGTCATAACCTTGCGGAGCATAATGCAGGAAGAAATTGTATGAGGCATTTATTTTTTTCAGTTTTACAAGTATTTTTTTCAATGCAGATGCCATGTCATAAAGCTCTTCATCGTACATGGCAGTTATGTTCTTGACATGCCTCTTGGGGAATATCCATGCCTCGTAATTAAACCTGGATGCATATGGCGCAAATGCGATAATGCTTTTGTTTTCTGTTATTTTCCTTTTGCTTTTTGATTCTAACTTTATTATGCTGCAATACGGGCATCCGCTCGAAAATCTTTGATTTTCGCGGATATTAAATTTCTTTGCAGCATTAATTTTGTCCATTATGTCTGTAGGTAGAACAGAGATTGCAGCTATTTGTGTATGGGAATGCACCAAGGAAGTGCCTGCGTTAGGGCCTTTATTCTTGAAAACACTGACATATTTTATTCCTTTTAGTTTTGATAGGGCTTTTATCCTTAGTATGTAGATGTAAAAAATCTCTTTTATCTGGTCTATGCTCAGGTCCACAAGCTGTTTTTTGTGGTCTCTTGTTTCTGCAATTACCTCATGCACTCCATAAGTTTTCCCTTCTTTGATGAACTTATTTTTTGTTCTTATTTTTGCATCGCCTTTTTTCTCCACAGCAGGAAATTTATTCGGAAACCACCTTATTTTCCAGGTATTTTTGTGTTCTACCCGGCCAATCTCCGGCGGAGTTAAATGCTCGTTACCCGGGCAGAAGAAGCATGTTTTTGAGCTGCTGATGTCTTTTGCTTCCTCTTCCTTAAACTCCCTGCGCCTGTTTTTTCTCTCTGTGGCATAATAGACCCATCTTTCAAGGATGTAATCTTTTCTTAATATTCCCATTTTTATTGTTAATCTCAAAAAGTTATTTAAATCTTTTGAATTATTTCACAATATTTAATAAAGAGAAAAAAAATGTATTGAATAAAATTATCGAGCAAAAACTCCAGATCCAGTATGCGAAACAAAACAGAATAGAAGCTACCAAAAGCGATATTGATAACGCCATAGAAGAAATTAAAACGAATAATAATTTTTCTGATGAGATGCTTGTGATGGCGTTAGAGCGTGAAGGACTGACTATAGAAAAGTATCGTACCTCACTGAAACAACAAATCACTTTATCTAAAATTTTGAGTTCGGAGGTAGGGGGTAGAATTAAGGTAAATGAAAAAGAGATTGTCAGGCATTATAAAAAGAACAAAAAGAAATTTCTTACTCCTGAAGAGGTTAAAGCATCCCACATTATTTTTGTTGTTAATAATAAGGAGGATAGAGTTGAATCCGCGAAACAAAGAAAAAAGGCTTTGCGTGTATTAAAACTGGTAAAGAAAGGCAAAGATTTTAAAGAGCTCGCAAGAACTTACTCCGAAGGACCGTCAAAAAACAGTGGCGGCGACCTGGGATGGGTTAAAAAAGGCGCAATGATCTCTTCATTTGAAAAAGCCGCATTTTCTTTGGGAAAAGACGAAATCAGCGGCCTCGTTAAAACCGACTATGGTTATCATATTATTAAAGTAGAAGATAGAAGGGAAGCTAAAAACAGGACGCTGGATGAAACAAGAGATGAAATTCAGAAAATTCTTTACAAGAAAAAATATAACGAAAAACTTGATAATTGGATGGTCGAGCTTAAAAAGGACGCTTTTATAGAAATTTACCTGGATAAAAAATCTTTAAAAAAAAGACATGCTTCTTTAAATGCTAAAAAAAGGCACAGACGTGTGCACGGAAATAATACCGGATCGAGAGGAAAAATCCGTAAAAAAGCAAAAATAAAGAAATTACAAAACACAAAAGCAAATTTAAAATCGATAAGTTCTGAAGATAAAATAAAGATTTCAAAGTTTATTTTAAAATGGGAAAAAGCTCGTGAAACTAAAAACCGTAGGAGATATTTTTCTTTCTATTCAAAAGACGTCAGGATCAACGGAATGACCCGAAAGGAATGGAAAAAAACAAAGGAGTGCTGATTTATATCAAAACCACTTTGACCAGTAAATTACCTGCCGATCTTTATGGATATAAATTCAATAACCCATCATATCCCGATGAGACCACAGCAGACCAGTTTTTTAGTGAAATACAATTTGAGGCCTACCGGGAATTAGGTTTTCAATTAGGAAAAAATGTGAATTGGAAGTTGGTGAAATAAAACAATTAGGAATCGGTATTACCCTGGGTGTAAGTATTGGTACTGTACTGGGTGTTGC
>JADFJW010000020.1 GCA_022565235.1 Nanobdellota archaeon
CCATAGTGAATGGAATCGGGCAGAGTAATTAGGCCTAATGCGAAAAAGCTTGCAAAGAAACTGAGATGCAAATTGTCGGTTATCTTATAGAAGAGATAGAACATAATTGGTACTTTAAGAATCAGTAAAAGTATAAACATTAATCGAGCGCCACCGAGGACATCTCCACCGGCGATATTTTCAAATGCATTCCTGAGATAGAGAAATAACCGAGGGTAAAGCTCGATAGGTTTATTATAGGTTACATCATTTTCGAATGTAGAAGGTTTATAAAGCGTGTGATACATTAGTGTGGTCATGGCAGCATCACCAATAATCAAATCAGGGCTATTATTGACGTAAGTGACGACCATAATTATGAATATCATAAATATTAATGTGTAAACAATTGGAATGAAGAAACGGTTTTTGATAAAATCTTTTTTATAGATTTTGGGTTGAGTTTCTTTTCTATGAAAATTGAAGATAAAGCAGTTGATCTGCACCTATTCAAAGAGGCTTTGGAATCGAAACATTCTGAGATATGGGAAAAAAGCTATAAAGCCGCTTTAGAAGGTTATTTGAAAAGGGCAAATGGCGGGAAAAAAGTGTTATACCGGATAAAGATAGTTGAAAAAAGAGGCAGGTATAAGCACAAAAAATGACATTATTTCTTACGATAATGATTGTAGCTACTGGCTTTCTTGCTTTGTATTGGGTTTTTTATGGACAAAGGAAATACAATGATATGTTTATTCCTAAAAGAAAAACAGAACTAAAGGCTATTCTGTTTGATATGGATGGCGTCCTAGTTGACTCGTTTGAAGCTTGGTTTAATGTTTTTAATCATACCAGAAGAGACTTCAAACTGAAAGAATTTACAAAAGAAGAATTCAGAAAGAAAACATGGGGAACTTCAGCACAGCAGGATGCAAAAAAATATTTCAATGCCAGTATAAAAGAAATAGAAGATAGCTATAAGAATTTGATGTTAAAGTATGTTGACAAAACTAAGCTGATGCCAGATACAATAAAAGTCCTTAAAGCCATTAAAAAGAAAAAAATCAAAATTGGATTAGTGACAAACTCTTTTGCTAATATAACATCAAAAACATTAAAATTCCATAAAGTAAGGGAATATTTTGATGGTGTGGTAACTGCAGATGATGTTGAAAAGTTGAAGCCATATCCTGATCCCGTGTTAAAGGCATGTGAGAAATTGAATGTAGAGCCGGATGAGACTATATATGTAGGAGACACAAAAACAGATTACAAAGCCGGAAAATCGGCTGGAAGTTTTTTTGTCGGCTTTAATACTCACGGGGATCTGATTATCAGCAAGTTGAGTGATTTGTTGGAGCTGCTTTAAAAATAAATTAAGAAAAATTTATATAGTGGATATACTTTTTAATTGATACAATGACACGAGTTGATTGTCGGCATTGCGGGTAATTCTGATTTAATTAGTTACATCTCTGATAATTTTTGCGGGGCTAAGGCACAAAATAGTGCTGGTTGCCTTCATATACAAATCCATCGGGATTCTCGGAGGAATGGGGCCGGAAGCTACTTCTGAACTATATATGAGGATAGTTAGGTTCCTACAAGAAAAGGGTGCAAAATATGATGCTGATTTCCCACCAATTTATGTTTATAGCTTACCCTTACCAGATGTTGTTGAAAATGTTGAATCTGAAGATGTTGTTGTTTCTATGCTTGTAGGGGCTGTTAAAAAATTAGAAAATTTTGGTGTTTCCTTTATTGCCATACCCTGTAACAGTGTGTTTTCTTACTTTGAACAGATGCAAAATGCCGTTTCTGTACCTATAATCAACATCATGGATGAAACAGCCAAAAAAGCGAATGAAAAGCGCTACAAAAAAGTAGGGTTGCTTGGAACAAAACTGACAATTAAACAGAAACTCTTTGAAAAATCTCTTGAAAATTATAACATTGGCGTGCTAAATCCCACAATGATGCAGCAAGAGGATATAACTAAAATAATCATGAATATTTTAAGCGGTAAAAAGCTGGCAGAAGACAAATCAAAGCTTAAGTCAATTATAAAATATCTACAAGGTGAAGGTGCTGAAGCTGTGATACTTGGCTGTACAGAGCTTCCCTTAATTTTATCTCAAAGTGATGCAGATATTGAACTGTTGGATACTATAGGGGTGATTGCCAAATCTGCATTGAATCGTATAACTAAATAAAGCAAATTTTATAAACAAAAAACATAGGAGGACTAAAAATGACACTACAACTACCCAAAGGAACAAGGGATTTAAAGCCGGAAGAAGCTATTGTGAGGAATAAGATAGTCAGTATTCTAAAAGATGTGTTTGAGGTTTATGGCTATAGCCCTTTGGAAACTCCAGTTTTTGAGAGGTATGATATTCTTGCTTCTAAGTATGCCGGTGGTGCAGAGATTCTTAAAGAGATTTTTAAGTTCAAAGACCAGGGGAAAAGGGAGCTGGGCTTAAGGTACGATCTTACGGTTCCTATGTGCCGGTTTGTCGGCATGAATCCTAACATCAAGATGCCTTTCAAGAGATATGCCATCGGAGAGGTTTTTAGGGATGGGCCTGTTGAACGTTCCAGGTATAGGCAGTTTACACAATGCGATGTGGATGTTGTCGGAATTAATGGAATGACAGCTGATGCTGAGATAATAGCTTTGACACAAAGGGCCTTCAAAAAACTTGGTTTTGATGTTGTTATAAAAGTTAATAACAGAAAATTATTGAATGATCTGTTAGAAAATGCAGGAGTTAAGAAGGATAAGCTTGAGACAGTGCTCTTGATGATTGATAAATTAGATAAATTCGGCTTGGAAATTGTAAAAAAAGAACTAAAACTGAAAAAAATAGACGGTAAAACTATCAATAAAATAATAAAAATAATCAATATAAAAGGAAATAATAAAGCTAAAATCAATACTATAAAAAAATTAATCGATGATTCTGAAGGATTAAAAGAAATTAAGGAATTATTATCCTTGTTGAACATATTAAAAATTAATATTGATCTTGATGTTTCTTTAGCGCGA
Organism: Nanobdellota archaeon; assembly: GCA_022565235.1. Lineage (GTDB taxonomy): Archaea > Nanobdellota > Nanobdellia > Woesearchaeales > GW2011-AR4 > JACPJP01. The sequence continues at coordinate 3,029 of JADFJW010000020.1, forward strand.
GGCTTAACTTATTACACCGGAACTGTCATTGAAGTTTATCTGAAAAACAGCGGCGTAAAGAGTGCTGTTTGCGCCGGTGGAAGGTACGATAATATTATCGGCTCATTTATTGGCAGGGGAAATTACCCGGCTGTCGGAATTTCTTTTGGGCTGGACAGGATTTATGATGCTTATATGGAAAAAACTAAGGAAACGAAAAAAAGCGTGACGCGAGTTTACATCATACCGATAAACACTTTTAATGAGTCATTAAAGATAGCAGAGGAATTAAGGAATGAGAATGTGAATGTTGATATCGACCTTACTGGAAAAGGCCCTAGCAAGAATTTGCAGTATGCCAATAGTTTAGGAATCCCTTATGTATTGTTTGTCGGTAAGGAAGAATTAAAGCAGAATAAGGTTAAGTTAAAAGATATGGATTCCGGGAAAGAACAGATGATGGATGCTGAAGAACTGGTATTATTTCTTAATAAAAATTTAGAATAAAGGTGGATGGTTCATTTTTCCCTGAACTCTTCCATCAAATCTGACGAATCATTCAAGGAAATAATGTTTTCCTTTTCCATTTATCTCACCTCCGTAAAATTAAATTCTTAAAGGAGTTTGTGAGTGTTACTACTGATGTAGAATAAGTAGTATATAAATGTATCGGTTTTGGAGTATATTGGATGAAATTGATGTATAGTAGCACATAAATATTTTTATACTAATTCATATCTAATTCTTCTTAGAATGAAACCAGAACAGGACTATAAGGTTGAGGAATTCATGAATAAAGACATAGTGCAGGTAACTCCAGACACTAATGTTACGAGATGTGCTGAGGTAATGGCAGCAGAGCATGTTGACAGCGTTTTAGTGACCGTAGATAAGAAAATAGCGGGCATAGTTACTGAAAAGGATTTAGCAAGGAAGGTAGTAGCTAAAAGCCTTGATGCAGGGGAAATTACAGTAAAGGATATAATGACCGTAGAACTGGTTATAATTGAGCCTGAAAAAAGCCTTTATGATGCAATGATTCTTTTAAACAAGAAAAAGATAAAGCACCTTCCTGTTATTAAGGATAATGTGGTTGTGGGGATAATTACTGCTATGGATATACTAAGAGTACAGCCTTCTTATATGGAGATTATGGCAAATCCAACAAATAAATAGAATTATTTAAGGTACTTCTATTGTTTCTTATAAGTGCCCATCAGCTCTGTTTTTTCTATTATATGGCCTTGCATTGCCTGCTCCAGGTCTTCTTTAGTTGAGCCTCCCTTAAGATCCAAGGTTGTGTTTAGAGCATGAAGCTTGAAGAAATACCTATGCGTACCAGATGGCGGGCAAGGACCCCCGTAACCAGGTTTTCCAAAACTTGTTGTTCCCTGTATGCCCTGAGGTTCTGCGCCTTTTGCTATCATCTTAGTATCTCTGGGAATGTTCCAAACAACCCAATGCACCCATGTTCCGGCAGGGGCGTCAGGATCGTCCATAATAAGTGCTAAACTTTTCGCATTTTCAGGAATATCTTCCATATTCAGCTCAGGCAAAACATTTGGACCGTCGCAGGTATATTCTGAGGGTATTCCCTGATTATGTTCAAATGCCGGGCTTGTTAGTTTCATATTGATAACCTCCTCAATTTGTTTTACTGGGGTACCTTTTCCAATAATATCTTCTTGTTGTGTTTCAACATTACAACCATTTATAATAGTTAATATTAAAATTAAAAATATTGTCGGTATTAAAGGTTTCATGATACGTTATTTATTTTAAATTATAAATATCTTATTGTTTTTGAAAATAAGCCTTCGGAGGGAGTTGCACCCCCGACCTGCAGGTTACAAACCTGCCGCAATGGCTACTATGCTACGGAGGCATGTAGATATAGATGAAAAATTGGTATATTTAAAAATATTGCTTATTAGAATAATCAAATCTGTTGTGTATTTTCGAAGCCGTATTGCTTTGGGTGGAACAACTCCGGAGTTGGCATCCAGGTCTTCAGAGTCAAGTAAGCTTTAACCTTGCTCTGTATACGATAAATATCTCTCCACAAGTCTTTTTCGCGTTTTTCAATATTTGCATGGTGCATCCTTTCTTCATATATGTCCTTAAAATGTTTCAAGAGCCAATGATTCTTCCATTTCTCGCCAATGTCTGATATTATCCTGCCTTTAAAGAACATCTCTATCTCACCAAATTGAGTTTTCATTTTTTTGCCCTGATGCACAATTTCCCTTTCTTCCATGTAAGAACAGTGCCAATCCAGATCCAATGTGTTTAGGAAATATTTGCTTTCCCTACCTTCATGATGTTTTTGCGCTCTCCACCATATCCACATTTCTTTTCCACCATGATGGATTCCATGCTGAAAAACATTTTCAGAGTATAATGTTTCTATATCTGAATGCGCTGAAAGATCCGCTTGTTGATTCTCAAAACCATACCATCCTTCTTCCTGCAGCAGTTCATGCATCATTATATAGAGATTCCTTAAGGAAAAAACATCTTTATACTTTACCGAGAACACAGGGATTTCTCTTATAACATCCCCTCTTGTACCTCTTTCTATATAGGTGTAAGCCATAAAATGATTCTAGTATATTAAACTTATAAATCTTTCGGTAGGGTATACTGGTATAGGTATATGTACATTACTACAAAATTCACCATCTTAAAAAACAAATATAGTTAAAACAAAAACGATTAACGAAAATGAAATGTTAATCGGGATCGTAGGAAAACCTTCAGCAGGAAAGTCAACTTTTTTCAAGGCAGCAACTCTGGCGGAGGTGGAAATAGCTAACTACCCTTTTACAACTATAAAGCCTAACCATGGAACGGGGTTTGTAAAGGTTGATTGCGTAGATAAGGAATTTAATGTAAAATGCAATCCAAGGTTCGGTTATTGCTTGGATGGAAAAAGGTTTGTTCCTGTTGATCTACTGGATGTAGCAGGATTAGTTCCTGGCGCTCACGAAGGCAAAGGCATGGGAAACCAGTTCTTAGATGACCTAAATCAGGCTGATGTTTTAATCCATATTATTGACATATCCGGCTCAATAAATGAAAAAGGAGAAGAAGTTCCGGCATTAAGCTACGACCCTGCCAACGACATAAAATTTCTTGAACACGAACTAAATATGTGGTACCTAAGATTGATAGAAAAAGGCTGGGAAAAATTCGCAAGGGCCGTAAAACAAGAAAAGCCGGAGTTACATAAGGCAATTGCCAATCAGCTTAGCTCTTTGCGCGTAACAGAAAACATAATGGAGCAAGTAATTGAAAAATTAGGCCTTAGCCCGGATATTATCAGATGGGATAAGGAAATTCTGTTGAAAATTGCAATAGAGCTGAGAAAAAAAACAAAACCAATGATAATTGCATGCAACAAGATCGATATTCCCGGAGCAGAAAAAAATTTTGAAAGGTTAAAAAAAGAATTTGATGATTATATGCTTGTACCTTGCAGCGCAGAGTCAGAGCTGGCACTAAGGGAAGCAGCGAAGCACAAATTAATAAAATATATATCCGGAGAAGATAAGTTTGATATCATAAACGAAGGGAGCATCAATGGAAAGCAGAAAAAAGCACTGGATTTCATAAAAAGCGATGTTTTGGAAAAATATAAAACAACGGGAATACAGGATGTTCTGGACAAAGCAGTTTTTGAGCTGCTTGAGTATGTAGCTATATTCCCTGGAGGCGTGAATAAGTTACAAGATCAGCATGGAAATGTGCTCCCGGACTGTTTCTTACTGCCTCACAACTCAACAGCATTGGATTTTGCTTTTCACCTGCACACAGACATAGGAAATGCTTTCATCAAAGCCATAGATGCCAGAAGCAAAAAGCCAGTTGGCAAAGAATACATACTAAAACATAGAGATGTAATGGAAATAGCAACAAGCAAATGATTTATCTCTTCTTAAACTTCTCAAAACTCTGGACTAAATCAATCATATATTTGCCCTCATCCAGCTTAAATATCAATGGCTCATTTTTGAATAAATGCACCAGATCAAGCTCATATTTGCCGGGTTTTAAAACCCTTATTGATTCCAAGTCAAGTATCACCGGCTGATCTTTATCTATTTCGCTTCCGACCAAATCAAAAACGTCCTGTTCAATCTGTTCCTTGTCTTTTTTGGTTAGATTAGATTCTTCCGAGAATTTCTTCATCTCTTCAAGCTTATCTTTCTTGATAAAGAAGAATAATCTGCCGCCACAGCCACATCCTTTTAGCAATTCCTGGGCCCCATCGTCATAGAAGGTATTGCATCTTACGCATTGGTGTGGCATAATATTTTCCTCTCGCTTCGCTCAATTCGTTACTTTTTTAGGAAAAAGTAGCAAAAAATCTCATTTCTTCTTTGTTCTTTTAGTTTCTTTTGTCAGAAGTTCTATCTTGTTTGGATCCTTCTTGATTTCCTTTACAATGCTCGCAGGCCCTACTATTGTAAGGCCCTGCCGGTCTCCCAGGAGAAATCCAAAAAAATTATTTCTTACCCTTTTGATACCTGACAGGTCTTTATCTTCAGGATTTATGACTGCTAGCTCTATACCTTTGAATTTGTCTCCAAATTCCTCCATCGCTATAGATATTAAATCTGTTTCTTCCTCTTTTTTCAACCTGCCTTGTAATAGGACAATCTTATTTTCCTTTACAATGTCAATCAGTTTTTTTACTCTTCTGGCGCTGCCTAAGTCCTCAATCTCATGGTATGGGACAAATTGTAGAGTTACCATTTTTAATCATTCATCAACCTCTTTTTTATTTTTATGCATAAAAAGGCGGTTTTCGCCTTTTTGGCATGCTCAAAAATCCAAAGGATTTTTGGCACACCGGAAAACTTTGTTTTCCCAGTGTCCTGAAAATTCGTTGGACGAATTTTCATGATATTCATCCTGCTATAGCGAAAAGCCCTTCATAAAATTTATCTATATTATTGCCATATTTTGCCGAAATCCCAATAACACTATATTGAGGATATGATGACTGCACTTTTTTTACATCTGCCTTTTTTAGGTCAGATTTATTTGCTACTATCAAGACCGGTATGTTCCTAGCTTGTAAGTTTCCCACTATCGTAATATTAACCTGGGTAAATGGATCTTTTGTCGCATCTAAAACAATTATTACGGCATCCATCTCATCCAGCCATTTGATAGAGTCTATAACACCTTTGGTCGCTTCTTTAGCGCGCTGCTTTGCTTGCTTTTCTTTTAATCCAGCTTTAACAAAATCTTCAAAATCTATTTTTGTCGCTATTCCGGGTGTGTCCACCAGATTAAAGGTAAGCTCTTTGCCCTTTGATTTAATGTTTATCTGCTCTTTTATCTGGATTTCTCTGGTTTCATGCGCTATATTAGAAACAGTACCCATATCTTCCCCTAACCAATCTTTGCAGATCCTGTTGGCTAATGTTGTTTTTCCACCGTTAGGAGGTCCATATAAGCCTAGCTTAATGTTCTTCTTTTTCTTAAATAAACTTCTAAGAACTTTGTTGATAAAAGTCTTTATTAAGTTAATCATATCTACACCTTTTTTATTGTTATATCAAACCGCAACAATATAATTTAACACTTGCGGGTGAGTATAAGTTGTCCTATTAAGGTTTAAATTTATATACTTTTCGATTAGTATAAGAATAAAATTTCTACAAATGAGGAATAAAACTAGTCTATTTAGAAAAATTTATATTCTAGCTTGATAATATTTATATTTTGGGGGTTAAAATATGTCTGACATCATATTTCTTGGAACTGGCGGGGATAGTTATGTCGTTGGTAGGCAGATAAGGGCTTCCGGCGGGATTATTTTGCAGATAGGTGATGACCAGTATCATATTGACCCGGGTCCTGGTGCTTTGTCCATGGCTAAAGAAACAGGCATTAACTTGAGAGCTAACACGGCGTTGTTTGTGACACATAATCATATTAACCATTGCAATGATATTAATGCAGTTATAGATGCTATGACTTATAGCGGCTTTGATAAAAAAGGAGTCTTAGTAGCGAATAATACCGTTATAAACGGAAGTCTTAATTACCAGCCATTCCTGCAAAAATATTATCGGGGTTTTTTAGAGAGGTTTATTGTTCTGGAAGAAGGCGGAAAAGTCGGCATAAACGATGTTGAGGTAAAGGCAATGAAGGCAAAGCACTCTGAGCCTAACGCTATTGGCTTTAAATTTATCACCCCGGATTTTACTTTGGCGTATACCGGAGATACGGCTTATAGCGCAGAAAATCTTGCAGATTATGAGAATTCCGATGTTTTGATTTTAAATGTTCCCTGCCTGAAGAAAGAAGAAAGCAAAGATAACCTGTGCAAGGGAGATGCAGTAAATATAATAAAAAAAGTAAATCCCAAATTAGCCATAATAACTCATTTTGGAATTAATTTTCTGAAGGCAGACCCCCTGTATGAGATTAGGGAAATACAAAAGGAAACTAATTGCCAGGTAATAGCCGCAACAGACGGGATGGTAATCAATCCTGTAAGCTATGCTGTTGAGCAGGGCCAGAAAACATTATATAAATATGCAAAGAAAGAAGGGATAAGACTGCATGAGTTTAAGCAGCAGGAAGAGAAAGTTAGAGAAATAAATGAAATGATTGAGGAAAAGCAGACTGAGTTAGGCAATGAAAATTCCGAAAATGATTCCATAGAAAATACCTAATAATAAATAAAATTCTTATGTTTAGAAATCACAATACCCCCAACTTTAGTTTTGGGACGCAGCGATTTCTATGATTTACCTAATTTCTTCAATACCTTTTCAATTCTTGCCTTATCCCTTGTGTAAGATTCTTCAGAAATAAATTTAGCATTGAATGCCTGCTGTAAAGCTTGCAGTTCCTTTTCCAGTTTTTTGACCTTTTCCTCTTTTTGGATTAATTTGCCTTCCTCTTCTATTGTTTTGGGTATATGTTTTTTCAGTGGATAAAATCTATATATTGAAACGGCAGAAATAATTATGATTACAATAATCCCCAGCAGCAAGAAAGTTGTATAATCTTTTAATGCTATTGGGTATAATCTTATGGTCTTTGCCTTGACCTCAAAAACATCAGAGCTTATGCCAACAGAATCCTCAAAAGTGACTTTTGCAGATGCAATATATGTTCCCGGCCTTATATCGGAAGGTATTAGGAGTTCTCTGCCGAATTTTGCCTGTGTTTCAACAGCTACAGTCTCTTGTTCTGTCGCTATCAGATTTCCCTGGAAGTCAAGGATCGAATATTCAAGATTGACATCTACTCTGCCAAAACCGCGGACGTTAAACAAAGAAACTTCCAGGAATACACCTTCTCCCGGGAATACGCTTTTGTATTCCGGCAGCACCTCCACATCAACATCAAATAATGGTCTTGCAGACTCAACTTCCATTATCATATATATGATTTTTTCTTCAGACGCTTCCCTGATAAAAATTTCTCCTGGGTAAATATTTGGCTGCAAATCTTTATCTGCTCTGAAAGTCAGGGATATTGTCTCTTCTTCACCTGGCTGCAAGGTTATATCTAAGATATCCAGAGTTGGAGAAACTAAAAAATCTATTATTTTTTTAAAATCTGCTTTTATTGCCAAAGCAAGATCCCCTGTATTTTTGATTGTAAATGTTTCTTCTTTTGTCTGGCCTTGCTTAAGAATCACTTTAAGCGTTTTTGTACTTAAGGTAAACTCTCTTGCGGCAATAATTGGAATTCTGCCACCGCCTCCACCTCCTCCAGCAGCGCCTCCGGTAGTAGTTGTAGTTGTGGTAGTTGTAGTTGTGGTGTCGGGAGGTGTTTCTTCTGAAGAATATATTGTAAAGTGAGTCACATTAAATGTAAAATTTCCATTTGCGGTTTTGAAATCAAGTTCTGTACATATAGTGCTAGGACAAACACTACCGTCTCTTAAGGGTCTTGGATTATTAAACGACAATCCTAACAACTCTAAATCTGCTGTTTTGTTTAATTCAAACAGTGCAGTCGAATTAAGTTCAATTTTATTTCGAGATATGTTTACATATCTGTCTATATCCAGGCCTCTGCTTAGATCTACGGGTTCAGTAAAAGTGATCTTGCCGTAAGGTGTTCTGTCAATAGTAAATCCGATAACATTGCTGATATCGGTAACTTCAGAAAGATCAGTTGTACTTCCATTAAAACTTTTTGCAAAATTAACTGAGAATGCCCTATCTTCACTGCTGCTATCAAAACCTAAGTTATCTGTGCAATTAATACTCCAATTATAGCTTCCTATAGCTGTGTTATTTAATGTAAAATTTAATTTTGCATCTTTTTTAATAATCGACCCATTAGTTGCATTAATTCTGTTATTAATTATTAAAGAGCAGTTATGTATGCCATTTGCATCGCTTATATTATAGAAAAATGTTATATTTCCATCTGCGTCTCCGGAATTGTTTAAAGGCTCTATTAAGCTGATTATAGGCCCTGAGGTATCAATTATATTAAGCCCGACACGAGTGCCTGCTTGTTGGCTGTAAACCATTCCTGCAAATATTAATATAAATAGAAATAACAGCACCTCTGTTTTTTTCATAATAATGCAAAATCAACCTCACCATTTAATTATTTTTCTACTTTTAAACCTGTTTTTCGGTGTCCTTGAAAATTTATTGAATTTTCTGTACCCCAAAAATTTTTGATTTTTGAGGGCTTTATCTCTTCTTTTCCATAAATCTATTATTTTTTTCCTGTGGATCGACCCCAGGAATACTATCACTATGATAGCAAATACAATATAAAGCGGGTCTATATAAAACCTGTCCGGGTGCTTAAGGACTTCAAGTTTAAAATTTTTGCTTATCTTTGGTAAAAATCCTATTCCACCAATTCCTCCTCCGGCAATTTGATGGGCTGTATAACTTAGAGCAAATACATTGTTATTTTTCTTGTATTCCGGGGCAGTCACATTAAATTCAATTCTTGTAGAGGATTTTGGCGGTAACGTATACTCTTCTTTAAAGTCTATAGCCTTCATTAATGCACTATCATAGTCTATTTTGACTCTTGTTTCATCTGATCCTGTATTTTGCAGCCTAATGCTGTATATGGTTGAGGTGCCTTCTATTAATTGCAGCGTATTATCCTGCAGATAGTCCGAGGCTACAGCTAAAGCTTCTGCATTCGAAATTAATATTAGGGCAGTCAAGATTAAAGCTATAAACCTCATTTTTTAAGAATAAAAAGTAAAAGATATAAAAACTTTATGGTAGATTAATAACAGTTATGTTCCACGTGTTGTTATAGGTGCCTGTAGCCAAGCCAGTAGGAACATCTATCCAGAAGTATAAGGACAGATTTCCTAAAGTATCTGTTATGCCTACATAAGGTACAGTATCTCCGGATATTCCGGGACCATGCTTTAAGCTGGCATTTGGCAAACCAGAGCCAGGAGCTCTTATTGTCAATGATGTTAATGATAATGGCTGGCCGTTTCCTGCTGTGCCATTAGTTATATTAATAGCGAAGCTAGTTACTGCAATGGAATTTCCTCC
>JADFJW010000021.1 GCA_022565235.1 Nanobdellota archaeon
AAATAAGGTTAATTAGTTCTAAAAAAAGATAAAATATCACTTCGGAAGCCCATAATCCTCTGGAAATGTTCCATCTAAAACACCAGCACGTATTATACCTTGCCTTACAGCTTCCATCTCATCATACGAGGCCTTCATAGCTTTGACAAATTCTATATGTTTAGGATCATATTTCATATTTTCAATACTTTTTTCAATATCCTCGGGATTGTTTCCTAATCCAAGACTTTCTATCAATTCTTTGAGCCTATCTCCTTGGAAAAGATACTGCTCATAAACGTCAGATATACTTTGCAACTCGCCATGCAAAGGAATTTTCCAGTCGGGTTTAATATGCCTTATAACCGCTTCATCACCAATCTTAACCTGAGGCGGCGGTTCCTCTCCAACCAATTTGTACAAAGAACCATCTCCGACTCTTATAAATTCAAGCTCTCTTCCTTCCTCCCTCAATAGCATCCCTATTGGGCCCCACCTTTGTGTTTCAACAAATAGTGTATATTCAAGGTTATTTTGTGGCATAAGGCAAAGGTAAGCTTAGTCAATTTTTAAACTTTAACAAAAATAAGTCTAGTTAAACCACTTCTCCTTCACTAAACAACCTATCAAACTCCTTAACAAACCTCAAAGCTAAATTTTTGTTAAATATAATCAGCATATTCTCATCATTTCTATTAAATCCACTCAAAGAAAAATTGGGGCTTCCCAGAACTACAATTTCGTCATCAATTATCGCAAACTTATGGTGCATATTATACTTATTCCCATCAACAAGGATATTAATCCCAAAGTCCCTCAACCGGGTATATTGTGAGCCTTGGACATTTCTCTGCCTTCTCTCTACCAAAACCTTTACATCCAATCCTTTGATGTCAGCTTTAACCAGCCCATCTCCCAGTTCTTCATGAGTAAAGGAAAAAGAAGCAATTTTAACAGATCTCTCAGCATTCCTGATTAAATCTATTATCCTATAAACTCCGCCATTATTTTCTAAAGTACAGTCTTCCGGGCAGAAATAGTTCTCAATAATCCCGATATCGGTGTTTACTTTACCATATTTAACATTGTCGCCTGATGAATATATATTATTCCACAATTCATTAAATTCATCTTCATAATTTTCAGCAAGATATTTAGAATCAATAATTATTAGGTTATTATTATTCAAATTAGCTCCATTATTTGTCGGATTCATGCTTCCTGTTAATACCTTGTTATTATCCAAAATGCAAAATTTATTATGCATATACCTGCTTGACTTCGCAACCCTGACACCCTCTCCCTTAATCTGGCCATCATAATTTCTGTCATCAATAATCAGCTTTACATCGGCAGAATAACTTTTTTCCCCGAATGTCTTGATTAAATCCTCTAAATCAATATCCCAAAAAGCACAATGGACAGATTTTTGTGCGCTATCGATAACATTTTTAATCACGCTATTGCAATCATTCTGAGGACAAAAATAAACTTGTAATTTCACATTATTTTCATAGAATCCTTCTTGGTCGGAAATATCCCCTGTAAAAGCATTACCGCACCCAGTTATTAAAAATAAAAAAAGTATAATAAAATTTCTCCCCTCAAAAATTAACATATTAATAAAACCACATTATCGGATATTTAATAATTTTATCAATTATAAGTTATTTTTAGTGCAAAAATTTAAAAATGGATGGTTTTCCTCCCAGGTATGGATGACGCATATCACATAAGGATACAGCAAGTAAATTATCCTGAGCTCGTATTGGCTTTTCCAGCTACTTCTTCTGATTTAGTAGATAGACTTTTCCAACAACAATATAGAACTGGGCGTGAATTTCTTGATTCACTCTCCACAAACAAGCAATCGATGTTGGAAGCGATTGCTTCCGGGTTCAATCAGCCAACTAAAAATTTTGTTTATTCGATAGGAAATGATGGCGGCAAAGATAAGTTAAAATTGACAATTTTCGGTACGATCCAAAATGGTCAAGTGGTTTATCCAATTCAAAATGAGGATTTGAATATCATGAGCCTTATGGCATTGCTAATTGGAAATTACAGATACATCACAAATCAGATTGATCCGGACGAGGGTCCCATAGATATCAGACAAACATATGATGATAAAATCGATGAGCGTTTTATCCAAATAGGGATGAAAGCCCTAAATGAATTATTAAATATACTTAGTTCTCCGGAAAATTACATACCTAGAGATGATTTACAAAAAACTGATGAGCCGCAACCGCAAATTATATGGAGTGATTTCATTAAACCTGAAAGAATCCTATTAAAGTCCAAATAATTTGTAAATGCTTCTTGAAGGGCATTATCCGTTCATAACCTGTTAATTTCCGCCAATTTGGAGATATAGTATAGAAAACTTTAAATACCAGTACCATCCTACAGTAACAATTAGATACGACTATCGTTGAGTAATCAACGATATTCTATCACCTCTTTTTCCCTAGCAATGCGCAAGCATTGCTGGGGTTTTATGATCACTTCTTTTTAGTCCTATTAGTTATCCTGCCTACAACGATGCCGATCAAAATACCTACAGCCAATACTAAAAATAATTTTCTATCTATTTTTCCGGATAAGTTAATCCTGCTTTTGCCGGGACTCTTAAAATAAATATCCAGATTGCTCAATTCCAACGCATACTCAGAATAAAGCAGAGCAGAGAAGGGATCCGTTTCTTTCAAAGAATTTGCATACTCAAAGTAGCTATACCCGACAACAGGGAATGAACCTTTTTCTATCTCCTCCACCAAATTTCTTTCAACAACATCCAATTTTCTATCAACAACATTACGGATATTGTCATTTCTTACACCAAAAACACTAAGCACTGTATTGATAGTTGCCTTTGCCTTGCTGGCCTTAAACAAGCAAAGCTCAAAATTTCTATTATCCAAGTCATGATATGCATAATCAAGTTCTTTTCTTGTATTTTCTAAGCTTTGTGGAAAGTAAAGCTGTACATACTGCAATCTTTCCTCAACCTCAGAAAGCTTTGTCCTGCAGGCATTCTCTACAACCTGATCGCTAAAATCAAATTCCTTGCCGGTATTTTCCAAAAACACTGCCCAGGATTTTGCAGAATTGAGCCTCTCCATAGCATAAGCCAGATTCCTCAAATTTGTATTGTTGTTTTCTACTGATTCAAGAACAAGATCAACAAATTCATCAGCCTCTATCAGCCTTTCCTTGACAATCATATAACTTTCCAAATCAGTCACTGTCTTTAACTCCTCATTTTCTATATCTTCGTCAAAATTCCCTATATCTCTCTTTAACTCATCTATCTTATCTCTTACATCTCTTTCTGTCAGATTCAACTGCACTAATGTAAGGTAATTAAATTCAACATTAGAGCCAAAGCAGAAGCTTGCAGCTGAATAGAACCTATCTTCTCCAAAAGATTCTTTCCCTTTATCTGATAGATTAACGGCATTATTGAACCTGGCTTCTGTCCTATTATCGCTTTTTGTAAAATTCGAAATCCTATTCTTAAGCTTAGTGCTTCTCGAACATAATTGTATAGCTAGTCCCTTCATAGTATCCTTATAATCCTGGCTGATAGTGATATTTGCTTTTTTCTCCCTAAATCTTTTTCCAGTAAACTCAAATAAAGCCTCGTCTAAGGTTGCGACCTCTATTATTTCAATCCTATATTCTTCCCTGCTTTTGTTTATATTAAAACTCTGATTTATACTTTCATTGTTTTGAGTCTCATTAGCATGGCCAAATGAATCTCCAAAAGGTATCAGGACTTTCTTCATCCCTACCATGTCTGCAGCCGCTATCTTTGCCCTTACACCACCAACCGGGCCTATTACACCCCCTGAGTTGATAGTTCCTGTTACTGCAACATTGTCATCTAGAGCGATACCTTCGATTAAGGAAAAAGTAAGAATAGCAATTGCTGCACCTGCACTCGGACCCCCTATAATAGAGGAACCAGCAGTTATAGTATAGAAAAAATCGAAGTTATTGCAGTCAAAATCTCCAAAACTGCAGGCAATCTCTTTTGCAAACCTAGTGGAAATCTGCGTATCAATCTTTGTAAGGGGAAAAGTCTCTAAAAAAACTCTGCCGGAACCGGGCTTGATCTCAAGAAACAAATCTGCTATACCTCCAATATCACCCTCACCTGTATCTGTCACAGCCAAAAGCCTCATGTGCCCCTTTTCAGCGCTTACAGCAGGAAGTAAGAATACCAAAACGCTGAACATTGCTAAAATTATAAGTTTATTCATGGATATTATAGAAAACAAGACAGTTTTTAATAGTTTTTTATTTTAATTGTTAAACTTCATATTATTCCGGCTTCTTTAAATCCTTAAACAATCTATAAAATTCGACATTTAGGGTTCTGAATGCAATCTTACTTCTTTCTATGCATCCGGTGTTGTGTATCTGTTGCCTAATATTGGGATTTTTTGGATTATTATGTATAGCTTGTGTTTTTATAATATCCAAATAATGGCCATAAAATCTCAAAAATCCCTTAGCAACTTCAGAGTCACAATACTTAACAACCATCCTTTCAAAATCATGGATGTTTTTACTTGATAGGTTTCTGTGCCAATTTTTGCGTCGGATTTTAAAGAAACCTTTTTTTAGCCTTTGTGTCCAGTTTTCCCCCAATACGCCATAAGCGATGGCAAAAAATGGCATGCCATTGAAACATTCAATAAACTGGAGCAATCTCAAGGTATTGAGTAGAATTTCTTTTTTGATTTCATCGGTTTCATTATCAATAACATGAGAAACTATTCTATCCACTTCTTTTAGTCTATCTTCTAATTTATTTATGATAAGAGTATCATTATTTATCCAATTATTGACAAAGTCCATATCTCCGACTTCCATCGCTATTATGCAAAGGGCAGAATCGCTGACAAGGTTCGAGAATTTTAGTGATGCATATTTGTAAAAATAATCTCTGGAGATGGATATTTCTTCTGCAATCTTTTCTGCATCGAATGAATTTCTATGGCAGTATACAATGACCCTTTTCACCTGATTTTCTATCAAGAGTCTATTTTCCTCTATGGAAATGGCAGATTCATTTTGTATTTTTTTGATTTGATCAATTGTATTTCTCTGTCCATGGATTTCTTCTGCAATAAAATGCAGCAGTTCGTGCTTGATAACATTCACTATTTCAGAATCAGGCAAGGACAAATGAGCAACATTAAACCTTACGCCAATAAGTTTAAAATCGCCGGATAAATTTTTACATGAAGCTATGCCGAAAAAAGTGTCAAAAGTAACTAAGAGGCGCTCAGTAGGGTTGCGCATAGAGGGAAATCCACCATACCTCTTTATAAATATCTTAAAAACAGATATTAGCATAGAACTAAATCTTTCAAAATTTTGCTCATAAAAATCCTGTATTAAACCATTGGTGATTATGCCTTTTTGCCCTAAAATTTTCTTTGACCAGTATTCCAAAGCATTAGAAGTGACATAAAAATCAATTTTACATTCGACATTGCCATTCAGAATCTTATGGGGTTTTTCAAAATCAAAGCCCGTCTCCTGGCCAGAATATGCAGGTACCATCTCTCTTCCAGAAACCATGAACTGATAATATACACCAGTAATATAAATATTTTGATATAAATCTAAGATTTAGTCTTCTCTTGGGTTCCTTCCGCAAGCTTTTCAGTAAATTTGCATTTCGGATAGTTAGAACAACCATAGAATTTCCCGTAGATTGAGCCTCTTAGTACAACTTTCCCTTCCTTACAAGTAGGGCATTGTTTCTCTATCTTTCCTTTTGCTATTGCCTTTGCTTCTTCTCCGGCTTCACCTTCAACGTGCTTGCTTGGACATTGTTTATTCAGACAAAAATCCTGCGGCCGTTTTCCTCTTTTTATCGCTAAGACCATAGGATAATTGCAGGTTTCGCATAACTTCTTAGCAGGTTTTATCAAAGCGTTGGATGGTAAAGAGAAAGTTGTTTTGCATTTAGGATATTTATTGCATGCTGCGAAATTCCCGTACTTCCCGTGCCTCATATGAAGTTCTCCTTCCTTGCATTTAGGGCACTTGCCCAAGTGGCTTAATTCATCCCTTGTCTCGATAGTAGCGCTTAATAATGCCTTTCCGATCTCTTTTTCGTGTTTTTTGAAATCAGACATTATTTCTATTATTTTTTCCTTAGCCTCGCTCAAGACCTCTTTCCCGGTCTTCTTGCCTTCCATTATCTGCTGCATCTCTTCTTCAAAATGTCTTGTAAGGGCCTCGTCAACTATCTTTGGAACATGCTTTTCCAGTGTTTCAACTGTTTTAATCCCCAGATTAGTGGCCGCTATTGATTTTCCATCGACATACCCTCTCAGGAACAGGGTATCTACTATAGAAGCCCTGGTCGCCTTTGTCCCTAGATTCTTTTTCTCAAGCTCTTTGATTATGGACGCCGGTGTGTATCTTTTAGGCGGCTGTGTCTCTTTGTCATGCATCTTTATTTTCCTGACCAGGACATCATCTCCCTTATTCACCTTTGGCAGTTCTTCTTCCTCAATCTTAACGTAAGGATCGTAAAAGGTATGCCATCCCTTCTCTACAGTTCTTGTGCCTTTAGCAATAAAAATTTCACCCTTGCAATTAACATCTATGGTCATAGTTTCCCTTAATGCTTCTTCTGCAAAAGTTGCCATGAATCTTTTTACTATCAGATCATAAACTCTCTGTTCCCTTTCATTTGATAAGCTTGGAACATTTCCTGTAGGATAGATAGCAGGATGCGCAGGGTCTGTTTTCTTCCCGTTATTAGGTATTAAAGATTTTTTAGATAATAATCTCCTGCTCAGTTCAGAATATTCTTTTTGTTTTTGAAGTTGTGTCAGAATTTTTTTGAAACCCAGTTTCTCTGATAGCTGCTGGGATGAAGTTCTTGGATATGAGATTACTCCTGCAGTATAAAGCTCCTGGGCTATCTCCAGAGTCTCCTTAGGGCTTATCCGATGGCACCTGTAGCATTCCATCTGCAGGGTTGTAAGGTCAAAGGGTGTCGGTGGCTGCTGCTTAAATTGTTTTTTTTCTGCTTTATCGACAGTTGCTTTTTTTTCATTTTTAACCTTAGAATAAATGCCTTTAGCAATATCTTGATTCCATAATTTGTCTTCATTTTTTTTAATCAAGAAGACTTTACCATTATTAATATCCTCTTGTTCATTTCTGTTTTTATCATTAAAATCAAAGTATCTATAACCATCTTCTTTTTGTTCACTGATAACTCTTAAAAAGTCTTTTCTTGTTTTTTTCTCATTTTTATTTGTTTTTTCTCTTAAAAATTCATTATTTTTAAATTGACCTCCATTAATGTGAATTGTATCATCAGCAAATTTTATTTCTTTAATTGAATCTCGTGAATGCCACACTATAATGTCCCCTTTATTCACACTGCCTTGCAGCTCTATCTGCCAGAATGGAACTGGTTTAAATGCCTTGATTTCTTTTTCCCTGTCTACGATTATTTTTAGCGCCGGTCCCTGGACTCTCCCGGTAGACATTAATTTGAAGCTTCCTGCCGTCTTTATTGAAGAAGTTAATGCTCTTGAATAATTAATCCCATTATAGAAATCCAGATGGTGCCTTGCATCCCCTGCTTCTACCTGCGGCCAGTCTAAGTGCTTTGCTTTATTTTCATAAGCCTCCACCAGATCCTCCTGCGTAAGTGTAGAGAATTTCATCCTGTTCGCATCTTTCTTCTTGCATGCAAAGACGATTACATTCTTTCCGATAACGCTTCCTTCCTGGTCATAATCTGTAGCAACAGTAAACTCATCAGCTTCTTTTGCTAATTTCTTTATTACAGTAAGGTACTTCTTCGAGAATCCTGATTTTTTGCTTATATCCCCTGCTGGCTTCCATTCTATGTCAAAAACCGGAAAGACCCATCCTTTCTTTTCTATTTCACCCAAACCGTACAGATGCCCGACAGCGCATGCAACCACAATATCCCTGTTGCCGTGAGTTACCCGGTAATAAGGGACTCCATTCATATTTTCCTTTATGGCTTTCCCATCTGCCAAAGCATCTGCCATCTTCTTTGCAGCATTAGGCTTTTCGCATATAATCAATTCATACATTTTTTAGTCTATAACCCAATTTAATTTAAAAAACTTTGGGAAAGAAATCAAACACTAGTTTTTTATATCCTTCAAGATCTGCATAGCGCTTAATATTGCAAGATAACTGGTCTTAGGGTTTTTGCTCGGTAAGTTCTCTGTTTTTGAAGTTATCGTGCCAAAACTTCCTTTGCATATTATCTCATGGTTGTTGGTTTTTGTCTCTGGATCGGCAATTATTCTTATTTTCATCTTTTTGAATTTGGATTTTAAGAACAAAGTTGCTGCAACATTGATATTTTTAGGAAAACCTTCAATCGCTTCTTTTAAATTTCCTTCGAAAATAGTTCTTTTGGTCTTTATCTCTTTTAAATCAATATTATTCTTTATTATATGTGGACAATCTCTTAATCCCTGAATCGGTTTGGTCGTAGTCAACGTTAAGGAAGTTATTTTCCCGGAAACTGCCGTTATGGCATCCAAACCGGCAATCGCTCCTGAAGGGATATGTATCCTGCAGCCTTTTATTTTGTTGAATGTGCCCATATTCTCTATTATTCCGATGGTACTCATGATAAGGATCTCTTTTTCAAATAAATCTAACGTGTTCAGTATATCTTTAACTGTATCTTTGCTCGCTGCCTCAATTATTAAATCAGAATTTGTAATCAGATCTCCTATGGAAGTTATTTTTACATCCCTTAGTCTTTCTTTCAGCTTCCGTGCGTTATCATCATCCACATCACACAAATACATTAAATTGAGATTAGTTTCCTTTTGGATAAATAATGCGAGCTCTGTACCTATGTTTCCGCAGCCTATGATTCCGACTTTCACTTTATCTCCAAAGAAATATCCAATGTTTTTGCAGAATGCGTCAAAAAACCTAAAGAGACGATATCTACCCCGGTTTTAGAGTATTCCCAGATATTATCCGGAGTTATGCCTCCGGAAGCCTCAAACAATATTATTTTCTTATCATTATTTATAGAATTTTTATTAATTATATTGTTTATCTTTATTATTGAATTCTTTACTATTGCAGGAGTCATATTATCAAACATAATCGCGAACAATTTCTTTGATTTTAGATTTGTTATGGTTTCAGCAGCTTCTAAAGCTTCTCTTTCATTTTTTACTTCTATTTCTACATATTTTGTTTTTTTATTTTTATTTGCAAGAATTACTGCTTTCTTAATATCACCATCCAGTATTTCCAGATGGCTGTCTTTGACAAGAATTGCGCTGCTTAAGTCCAATCTGTGCGTCAATGCGCCTCCAACCGAAAGTGCCTTTTCATCGAATAAAGGAAATAATGTTTTCCTGGTTCCTGCAATAGCGCAATCAGCAAGTTTTTTTGTTTTGTAAGCTAACGTTGCTATGCCGCTCATTCTCTGCAAAATATTAAGCAAAGTCCTTTCATAGTTCAGTATTTTCCTTGCGTTGCCGTAGATCTCAAGGATTTTATCATTATTTTTTACTTTATCTCCGTCTTTTTTGTATTTTTTAACTTTAAACATTTTTATTAAGGGTAAAACTTCTTCCATACCGGCAATGATCCCTTGTTCTCTTACGATTACAGAAGCTGTTATGTTTTTATTCTTGCTTATCAAAGAATTTGTTGTTACATCTCCCTTGCCGACATCCTGCTCTAATTTCTCTTTGAAAAATCTTTCAACATAATTTTTATACTTTTTATTGTTAATATTAAGATATTTACTTCTATCCCAGAATTCAAGAACAAGCTTATTTCTCATCTTAACTAAACTCAAGCATCCTGTCCAAAGCTTTCCTTGCCTTTACTATTATTTCTTCAGGTAACTTAATCTCATGCTGATTATGTATTAATGACTGCACTACTAACGGCATTGTTGTTGCTTTCATGTAAGGGCAGATGGTACAGAATGAGTAAAAATTCTTGTTTGGCACATCTTCCCTTAGCTTTTCAGTCATTCCGCATTCTGTGACAACAATGAAATCCTGAGCATCATTTGAATTTGCAAATTTTGCCATTCCGCCAGTACCGCATACCTCGTCTGCCAACTGCAATATTTCATCCTTGCATTCCGGATGTGCAATTACTTTTGCTCCGGGGTTTTTTTTCATCAGATCCCTAAGCATCTGCGCATTTAATTTATCATGAACAAAACAATAGCCATCCCATAAGATTATCTTCTTCTTTGTTTTAGAAGCAACATACCTCCCCAAATTTCTATCCGGCAAAAAAATTATCTCTTCATTAGGCAAGGAATTTACAATCCTGACTGCGTTCATAGAAGTGCAGCAAACATCAGTCATAGCCTTGATATCGGCAGTTGTGTTAACATAGCTGACAACAGCTGCATCCGGGTGCATTTTCTTAACTTCTGCTAATTTTTCAGGGGTTGCCATATCTGCTAGTGAGCAACCAGCGTCTAAGGAAGGCAGCAAAACCGTTTTATCCGGACTTAATATTTTTGCAGTTTCTGCCATGAACCTGACACCGCAAAATAATATAACATCAGCATCCGTCTTTGCCGCTTGTTGCGAAAGACCCAGAGAATCACCGATATGGTCTGCTATCCTGTACATCTCCGGCTTTTGATAGTTATGGACCAGGATGACTGCGTTTCTTTGTTTTTTCAGTTCCAGAACCAGCTGGATGAGTTTCTCAGTCTGTTCATCAAATTTAGTAATGGCTTGCTGTTCCATTCTGCAACCTTTGCCTGTTCTTTTTAAAATAGTTATTGGATTAGGCAATTTAAGAGGTTAATGCAGGAATTATAGGCAAATTTTGCCTGTTTACGGTAAATTATTTAAATGAGGTTATGTTCTTCATCCTTATGTATTTCATAACAAGCAATGATACTTCTGATTCCCTGGAATTAAGAAAAAAAGTATCCTCATATCTAAAAAAGAAAGGATTGAAGTATATTGTAGGCAAAAAAATTGAGGCAAATCCTGATTATATCCTGGCTATAGGCGATGATAACCTGATCCTAGAGACATTTAGGAGTTTAGGGAAAAAACAGATTCCTTTGCTGGGTATCGCTTCCACACAAAGCTTTCTTGCGCAATCAGATGCAGCTTCCTTCCAGCAGCATATAGATCTAATTTCAAAGAAAAAACATAAGATCTTCAAAAGAGCAAGGATAGTTGCAAGCTTTGATGGCCAAAAATATTCTGCTTTGAATGATATAGGCATATTTTCCTCTAAAAGCGCTTCCTTGATAAGATATTCACTGAACCTTAATTCCGGGCAGTTATGGAAAGATAATGCAGATGGGATTATTATCTCTACTCCTACCGGTAGCACTGGCTATAGTTTTTCTGCTTATGGTCCCATCATATTGGATGAACCTTCGATCTTATCCATAACTCCGATAGCTTCCATAGAGAAAAGAAGCGCGGTTATCGTCTCTAATGCCACCAAGATAAACATTTCCGATATACAGGCTAATGCTCCTATTGTCATCATGGACGGAGCTGTCAGAGTTCAATTGAAGGCATCTTCAGTAGAGATAGAAAAATCAAAGTATGATGCTTTGTTTATCGAATTCTCAAAAGATTACTCTATTGAAGACAAGTTAAAGAAGCGAACTTCTGTTTCCGCAACCAAAGAGACCAAAAGTTTACCGCCAAGCGCAAAGCTGGTTTACAAAATCCTATCCTATGAAGGCAAATTAACCCAAAAAGAAGTCATCAACATCACAAACTTACCGGAACGGACAGTCCGTTACGCATTAGGATTATTATTGAAGAAACGGTTGATAACTCAACAGCCTTATCTTAATGATGCAAGGCAGACTGTTTATGGGGTTTAGGAAAGGTTACGTAACGTTAGTTAGATGTTCGTGAGTGTCGCTAGTGTGTTCCTATGTTTTAATGTACATGGAATTAGTTTTGTAAGCTAAAGGTTGTTTATATGATCTAATCATAAAATTAATAAATTCTTGCAGTATTCTCGAATTATGAACAATATAGTAACCCTAATTGGTGGAAGAAATGTTGGTAAGAGTAGTATATTGAGAAGTTTATGTTGTATAGAGCTGAATCAAGATTTAAAAAGGTCTAAGCCAAAACTATATTTAGATTTTAATGGAGAAAGGATTTTGACTTTTATACTATCTTCCTCACCTCAAGAAAGTACAGAATACTGCAATTTTGATTCGGTGATAGAGCGGTTAAAAAAATTTGTCAAAAAATGTGGAAAAAAAGCTGGAGATGAAAGTGTAACTAAATTCCTGATTATAATTGCTTTTACACTTCAAGTTAATAGAGGAGGTGAATTAGGTAAAGATTGCATTGCAAATCCTCTTGATTTTCTAAAATCTTTAGAAAGCTATAAAATCCATGTAGCACATGTAAACCGCGACAGCACCCGTAATGATTACAGGACTAATGAATTTATT
>JADFJW010000022.1 GCA_022565235.1 Nanobdellota archaeon
TGATTTTCATGATGACAAAAAATGGGTTGAGCATGTTGAAAGTTTAGTTTCTAAGTTTGATATTGTTTATACTGGCAATGACTGGACAGAAAGGTGCTTTGAAGGGAAGTATGAAGTAAAAAGGGTGGATATGGTCAAAGGTGTTTCCAGTACGATAATAAGGAAAAAGATTCTTAGCAATAAAAATTGGGAAGAATTGGTTCCTAAGGAAGTTGTTGGTTATATTTCTAGTATCAAGGGCGTTGAGAGGGTTAAGAATATTAAGTAAGCCCCGAAGGAGATTTGCACTCCTGACCTGCAGCTTACGAAGCTGCCGCTCTAGCTGGCTGAGCTACCGAGGCATAGAATGAAGAGAACCAGAGCATTACTTAATATTTTCTAAAATGCAACAAACACACTATAATTCATTATAGATTTGTGTTTGTTGTCATGGAAATTTAAAATTTCTAGGACACCGAAAATCTCCGATTTTCGCGTGCATCAGGAGAAACTATCTATTTTATATTGATATTTAGTTTCTCAGCTATCTTTGCCTTGTCATTATTAAATTTCTTTTGGCATTCAAAGCAGATAGAATGCTTTTTACCTTTATCATCTTTTATATATGTACCTAGTATTTTACTCATAAAGGTTGTTTCTATGTTTTTACTGCAAATGTCACATTTCATATAAGGCAGGTGAGTTATGGGGTTAATAAATTTAACTGTGTATTCTTGTTTATGTTGAAACATAGAAATATTTAAAAAGAAATAGAAAAACCTAGTATTATGAATATATTTTCTTTTAGTAGACAGCCAAAAAGTATCTTTAAGTTTTCTGATGGAGTACCACAATTGATTTCTGGTAACAATTATACAAAAATGCTTGAGGAACTAGTTGATGGATTTCCAGAGCCTATATCTGAAGAGGAAAGAGCAAGTTTAGCGACTGAATATTCTACGAAAACTGCTCAGTTGCAAGAAAACGAAAAACAAATGAGGGTTATACTTGAGAAATATAATGACATGAGCATAGATGATGTTATTAGGGATACAATTACTGTAGGCGAAGGTTTTTCTGAAGGAGAACAATTTAATTTTCATCACTTGTATGGTTTTTTCTTAGAGTTAGGTATGTTAGACAAGGCCATAGTTGCAGTGAATCAAGCAGAATCTGAATTTCCTGATTCACCTGCAAAAGTATTACTAAAAGTAACAGGAGCAGAAACTGGAGGATATGGGTATGAGCACAGTCAAACTATTGTCAGTAAAATTATGGAGTTAGCACCTGAAGAACGCACCAAGGAAAATCTTGTCGAGTATATGGTTGACCAACTTGGTGACGGAATGCGTGGTGGAATGACGCATTATAAGCGTTCAGAAATTGGTGATCCGGCTTTTGGGAGAATTATGACTAGGTGGGACTTTGATTATTCACCCAACATCAACAAAGTTAGGGGTGAATTAAGCTATCAGGAACCTGAATTTAGACCATTGAGTGAAGCGAATAGGGAGTTAGAGAAAAGATTGTCTGAAATTCAAGGAATTGGAGCTTACTCAATCGACACGCCTGTATCTGGAGATAAGCAGCATTTATACGCTTTGAAGGTTGAAGTTTCTGGGTTCGATAATACCGTTACATTTTCAGGCGGATTTCTTTACAAACCAAAACAAAAGAATGGAACCGCAAATATGCCAACTATTCCTAATTTTTTGAATGCAACATTAGCTAATTTACAAGAATCTGGTTATGATGCTTCTTTGGAATTGGAAGATGGTAATCGGAGCTCACTATACATATCTGTGAGGGATGGCGATACTGAAATTGCTAGGCTCAACATGGGCGAATATGGTGGTATAAATCGAATTGCGATAAGATTGCAAAGTGATAGACCCCTGGTTGAAAAGGAAGCTTTATGTGGTTTTATGGGCGCACAATTGAAAATTGTGGAATCGTTGTTCTCAGCTGCGACAAAATCCCATTATAGTCCTAGTATAGGATTAGTTGGCGCTGGAAACGTTAAATAAATCTTTCTTGATAACATTTATAAAACCTGATTTTCTACTTCTAATTATGAAACGAATAGCCGTCGTTGATAATGAGAAGCTGAAGGACAAGGAGAAGAATCTGTATATTCAAAGTCTTTGTCCTGTCAATAGATCCGGGGTAGAATGTATTACTGTAGCTAAGGACGGTCGTTTAAGTATAGATGAAAATACCTGCATTGGATGCGGGATTTGCCCCAAAGCTGCGCCATATGCAATCAAAATTGTAAATTTACCGGAGATTCTGGATAAAACCCCCATTCATAGGTATGGGAAAAATAAATTTGCTTTGTATAGCCTGCCTACGCCGATATTTGGAAAGGTTGTTGGTGTTTTGGGAGTCAATGGTATAGGAAAGAGCAGTGCAATAGGTATTCTTGGAGGTTTATTAAAGCCTAATTTCGGTGATTTAAGTAAAAAAGCAGATTATAAGGAAATAATTGATTTCTTCAAGGGAACTGAGACGCAAAAGTTCTTTGAAAAAATGCAGCAAGGGTCTATTAAAGTAAGTTATAAGCCGCAGCATGTTGATCTTATACCAAAAAAAACAAAAGGAAAGGTTATAGATTTATTAAAAAAAGTTGATGATGGGGATAGGTTAAATGAAGTTGTAAAAGAATTGGATATTGAAACTATATTGGAAAATCAAATTGATGAAATTTCTGGCGGCGAGCTGCAGCGTGTAGCGATTGCAGCTACTGTTTTGAAAAAAGCAAATTTGTATATTTTTGATGAGCCTACAAGTTTTTTGGATATTAAGCAAAGAATAAATGTCAGCAAGTTTATAAGAAATCTCTGCGACGAAAATACCTCAGTCATGGTTGTAGAGCACGATCTGATAATATTTGATTATATGACTGATATGGCGCATATTATGTACGGTTCTGAGGATGTTTATGGCTCTGTTTCAGGATTAAAGCCAACAAAGAATGCAATCAATGTTTACTTAGAAGGTTATCTGAAAGAAGAGAACATACGGTTCAGGGACAAGAAGGTGAAATTTGAGACCCGGAAAAGTTTTTCTGAAAAGAAAGGGGAAGAATTGATTTCCTGGAGTGGAATAAGTAAAAAACTAGGAAAGTTTTTCTTGAGTGCAGAAGAGGGCAGCATAAATAAGGGAGAAGTAATAGGCGTTTTAGGAGAGAATGGCATCGGTAAAACTACTTTTGTAAAGATATTGGCAGATGTGATTAAAAAAGATAAAGGAAAATTAAGCACTAATGTGCAGGTAGGCTATAAGCCTCAATATTTGGAGTCTGGTGATGAGCTGGTTATGGTCGTTCTGGACGATGCAATAAAAAAATATACCAACCAAATAATAGATCCATTAAATATAAAACCTTTATTTGAGAAAAAATTAAGCGAATTATCTGGCGGCGAATTGCAGAAGGTGGCTATTGCCCTTTGTCTGGGTAAAGATGCTGATTTATTTCTTTTAGACGAACCAAGTGCTTACTTGGATATTGAGCAAAGACTGATTATCTCTAAAGTTATTCGGGATTTTATGGAACTGCAAGACAAATCTGCATTGATTGTTGACCACGACTTATTGTTTTTGAGTTATTTAAGCGATAAACTGATGGTTTTTGATGGTGTTCCCGCTAAAAACGGCATTGTTAAGGGGCCATTTGAAATGGAAGATGGGATGAATATGTTTCTGAAGAAATTGAATATCACCTTAAGGAGAGATAAAGAAAGCTTGATGCCCAGAGTCAATAAACTGGATTCCAGGTTGGACAGGGAGCAGAAGGAGAAAGGTAAGTATTATTACGCCTAATGAAATAAAACAGCAACCTTTAAATACCATTACAAATTCTCACATTATCATGTCAAAAAGTGAAATAAATATCAACTTTTTATTCAAGAACAAGTACACTAAACTGATAGAGTTCTTCATATCAAACCCCTCAAATGAATTTTATGTAAATGAAATCCTGAATAAGATTGAGATTTCTCCCCAGGTATTATGCAATAGCTTGAAGGAGTTAGAGGATGCCAGAGTCCTCCTTAGTTCCAAGAAGGCAAATTCCATATATTATAGATTAAATAGTAAAAATAAGGTAGTTGAAATATTAAAGAAAGTCATAAGACCCATTACCTATAAGGATGCAGGTGTAAATATAGATTCAGCAAACACTGCGGTCAATAGGATAAAAAAATACGTAAAGCAGACTTATAATTCTAATGTCCTGTCAGATGTCGGCAGTTTTGGAGGGTTATATCAATTAGATCAGGACAATGTTTTAGTCTCAAGTACAGACGGTGTAGGTACCAAGCTAAAATTAGCGTTCCTGACAGACAAGCATGATACAATCGGCCAGGATCTGGTCAATCATTGCGTAAATGACATTTTGGTCCAAGGAGCAAAACCTCTTTTCTTTTTGGATTACATTGGATGTGGCAGGGTTTTTCCGGATGTTATTGAAGAAATTGTCAAAGGACTTTCGATTGCCTGCAAGGAGAATAATTGTTCTTTAGTAGGTGGAGAAATTGCTGAGATGCCTGGTTTATACAAAGAGAAGGAATATGACTTAGCAAGCTTTATTGTAGGTATTGTAAAAAGAAAAAAAATAATTGATGGTTCGAGCGTAAAAAGCGGAGATTTAGTTATTGGATTAAGCTCTAATGGACTGCATACCAATGGATATTCTCTTGCGATAAAGGTTTTACTTGAGCATTCAAAATTGAAGTTAGAAGATAAGCCAAAAGGTCTTGGATGCACACTTAAAGATGAGCTAATGAAAGTTCATACAAGCTACTTAAAGCCTGTATCCGAAATTCTGGATAATTTTGAAATAAAAGCGATGGCTCACATAACTGGCTCAGGTTTAGTCGGGAATATTCCCAGAATTTTACAAAATGATTTATCTGTAGAATTGGATAAAAAAAGCTGGAAAATAGATCCAATCTTCTCATTGATTCAGAAATTAGGGAATATAACTGATGAAGAAATGTATAGAGTTTTTAATATGGGCATAGGATTTGTCATTATTATTGATAAAAATGATGCCGATAAGATATTAAAATTGCTTGCAAAGTATCCTTTTACTAGCAAGATTATTGGAAAAGTAATTCATGGAAACAGAAAAGTCATATTAAATGATTAAAGATACTGTAAAGGAGCCTATCAATAATTCACCAAGATCTCTACATCCCTGCCGAATATATTCTTCAAATCCTCAAATATGGGTTCCTTAATGAAAACTTTTGGCGGTATTTCAACCTTGGCTAATGACTTTTCTAGCTCTTCCAAAGAACTTTTTTCCACAGCGCCTAAACTACCATCTTCTTTTATCTTTGCCCTGCTTATTTGTTTTTCCTGGCTGTCTATGTCTTGAATTATAAAAGCTTCATGCCCCAACAAAATAACCTCTCCATATTTATTGCCATGCTTTACCCTTATCTTTGCCCTTTCTATTTCTCTTCCCCTTTTTCTCTGCATATACTCAACTATGAACTTTATGAACTCATTAGAATCTTTTTTTACCATCTCAACTTCCATCTTTGTCAGCTTCTTGTCATCATAATCCTTTTTAGCTTTTATTATCTCATTTAGAATCCTTAAAAACTTTGCAGGAATCTTTCCTTGGCTTATTAGCTCGTCCTCGAATACTTTTACAACTTCTACATCCTCCACTTTTTCTATGCCCTCCATACGCAAAACATCTCTTATTATGGTGACTATAGTCTCATAGATCTTTATCATATCCTTCTCTTCTTTCATCTTCTCTATTTGTGTAAATAATCGCTTTATTCTTTTGAGGTACTTATCACTCTCCCTTAATAGCTCATCAATCTCCTTGCCGCTGATTTCTTTTTTTTCTCCATGCTCAATCGCTTTTCTTGTATCTATGACCTTTTCCAGGATTTTTATAAACTTGTCCTCCAACAACTTTTCTTTTTGCACAAATATTTCCCTCATTAAAGTAGCAGTTTCCTTTGGAGCTGGAGGAGGAACTCCATGCAGCATTAAAGCTGCCTGCGATGGCGTCAGTATGGCATAATAAATATCCTCCATACCTATATCTTTTAGTTTCATCTCTACTCTTTTCAGCATCTGCTCACCAGAACCCATGAACATATCTATTGCCTCTGGACTTGGCTTTATCTTTCCCATCTTAAGCAGCTGCTTCCATGCCATAAAAATCCCTCTGTCATAGAAAGGAACACCGTCTCTAAGTAAAGTAAAGATTATTGGGTTGGCTTCCTTTAAGTTGTCCCAGAAATCTGTCAGGATATAAACCTGGATGTTAAGCTTATTTTTTATTCCGGTTATCTCTCCTGCTTCTATGCCTATCCCTATTATTATCGCTCTCAACTTGTCTTTTAGTTCCGCCCGGGTCATCTTTTTGACATCAGTATCATCAATCACTATCCAGACATCAATGTCAGATGTTGGTGTTGCACGGCCTTGCACCAAACTTCCTGCAAGAACATAACTTACAATATACTTCTCAAATTTCTTAAGGATCATAGTCTTATGAACTTCTGCAATTTTAATTGCAGCTAACATCCCGCGGTCAAAAATTGGTGCTGATAAAGAGATTAATTGCAGCAATTCATATTTGCCATCGTAGCAATTCTGCCAAAGCTCAGATAAGATTACTGCCTGAGGTTTTAGGTTCTTATCAATTTCCTGCGCAACGCTGTTCATTATAGCAGTTAATTTATCTTTCAACTCATACTTCGACATCTTCTTGCTGTCAGAATCATCTATTAAAACAAGAACACTTATCTTATCCTTATCCTCAGTTTGCTTCTGCCCTCCAGGCTGATTTGGGAGGTTGGGCAGCTTTTGATCAGGTTTTGGCGGGGGCAATAAAGTCATCCCCATAATATACTTATCAAATTTATCTAAAACCCTTTTCTGAAATTTTTCCAGTTTCGTCTTTATCGTCTTTAATTTTTCCTGTACATCCTTAGGCAGCTTGTCAAGAGCCTTTCCTTGTAATACAGCAGGACTGTCTTTCATTCCTGTTTTTTCTGCATTTTTCCGTTCATACCCCTTATTTTTTTTAGTCATTCTGCAACACCTTGTGGTTTTTGATTATTTATAAAGGTTTTGAAACTATAAGTTTCAAAGCCCAGAAAATCTCTAAGAGATTTTCGCTGGTTTTGAAAAAGCTTTACTTTTTCAAATACCTAAGAAACCTTGGTTTTCTGTTGGTTTGGATATGCCCTTATTTAATAAACGATGCCTGCCGTAAATAAAAACATTTATATATGATTATTAAGAAGTATACCAATCAAGAGGTGATAATTTTGATAACATCATTTGCGTATAAGGTTACAGGATTGGTTGTTTTATCAGTGGGAGCGTTGTTCTTCCTCAGAGACTTAGGAGTTAACTACATAGGTAACACAAGCGGCTGGACAATAATCATTGTTTTGGTCGGTACAGGCTTATTAGCTGGAGATTTTCAATTAAGCAAGATTAAACAAAAGAAATAATTTATTTTTTTTGCTTTTTATATGTATCTTCAACTTGTTTTAAAGTAGTAGCATCTTCAGGAGGCTTGTCCATAGATCTGAGTCTTATAACGCGAGGAAATCTTAAAGCATATCCGGAACTATAAGTAGGACTTTTTTGTATCTCTTCACAGCCGACCTCTATTACAATTTTCGGTCTAAGGATAACTTCCTTGCCTTCTTCCTTTTTTATCAAAGGCTTCAGCAAATCTGTCATTTCTGCAAAACTTAAGCCTTCTTCTCTCTTTTCCTTAAGCCCTGTGCTTGCCTTCCCTACCTCCAGAAATTTGCCATCATCTCTGCACGCTAGTGTATAGCTGCTTAACCATTTTGACCTCTTGCCTTCCCCCCACTCTGCTTTGACAACAACCAGATCAAGGTTTTCCTGTGTCCCTTTTAGTTTACACATAAAACCAACTCTAGCTCCTGGTTTGTAAGGTGCGTCGAGCTTTTTGATCATCAAGCCCTCATTCCCGGAATCTACAGCTTCTTTATAGAATCTCTCAACATCTTTTTTATCTGCAGTTACAATGCTCTTTGCAACCTTGATTTTTTTTGGAATATTTTTTATTATCCTTTTTATTATCTTTTTCCTGTCTTCAAAAGACTCATTGATAACACTTTTTCCTTTATAGTTTATTATATCAAAAACATTTATCTCTACAGGGAATTCTTCCGACATCTTTTGGATATCATATTTTCTCTTTATTCTCTGGGAAATGCTCTGGAAAGGGAGGTATTTCCCGGTCTTTTTGCTGTAACCTACTGCCTCAGAATCAAGTATAACCTCTTTTTCATGAACAAACTTCTTTACATAATCAACGACCTCCGGGAACTGGTCAGTAACATTTTCCAGTCTTCTTGTAAATATTTTTATGTTGCTGTCTTTTTTGTGTATCTGCATCCTCATCCCATCATACTTAAACTCAAATTCTGCCGGCTTCCCACACCTTTCAAATCCCTCTTCAATATCATCGACCTTTAATGCAAGCATCGCCTTTAATGGCACCCCTACTTTCATTGATAGATTTCCGAGCCCATTAAGTCCGTGTTTTTTTGCTGCTTCTGTAACAGTCCCAAAATCATTTGTAATGTCATATGCCCTCTGCACTGCATCCATATATTCATTGTACTTTTCCCTGTCCTCTAGACCAATATTTTTCTCTTCTTTATTGTATTTTATTCCTAACTCCTTGCCGAAAAAGGCCCACACTATAGCATCCCTTATGCTTCCCTCTCCGACACCTATGCGCATGTCATTAAGAATTGTCCTTACTATATACTTTGCCTCACTAGGTTTTGCCGATGTTAATAGCTCTGCTACCAAAGATACTTTTTTATCGACAGAACCTTGGCCCTCAATCGTGACAAGCTTTCTTAAGTTGTTAAGGACCTTATCGATTGTAAGTTCATGGGAGCCTAATGTTGACTGCTTCTTTTTCTTGATCAAATTATAAGAAACAGTTCCTAAATCTCCTGTTTTTTTCCATTCAGAATTTATCCTGGTTCTAGTATCACCAGAAGCTACGTTAATAGCTTTAAGCATCATCTTTGATGCCATCCCTATTTCCCTTTCATCCCATCTTGGGAAAACCCTCCCTTCCAGCAGCAAAAGGGTGGTTCCTAAATCTTCTAAACTTACATCTTTAAGAAACTCTGAAATAATATGAGTATGCTCAAGCCTCTTTGTTGTAGCCTCTAGCTCCTCATACATATCCACCAGCTCGGAGTAATGCATATCCAATTATAATATTAAGAACTTTAAAAATATATCTATGCGAAAATAAAAGGGCCGTGTCAATGTAGGGGGTGAGAAGAAGGGTGTAATGGAATTAATTAAAATTGTTATTTTGACAGTGAATTGCATTTGACTTGTCAAATGTCGTTTGCCATACTGCTCCGACACAGCCCAAAACAATAAATTTATTAACAATAAACTCAAGAATATCCTACATGGATGTATTTGACGCTATAAGATCAAGAAGAAGCATCAGGAAATATAAAGATAAGCAGGTTCCCTGGGATAATATTGTCACTATAATGCAGGCTGGTAAATATGCCCCTTCTGCCGGCAACCTGCAAAACTGGAAATTTATTTATGTTAAGACAGATGAGAAAAGAAAAGCCATAGCAGATGCATGTTTGCATCAGGAATGGATGGAGATAGCGCCAGTTCACATCGTGGTTGTTGCCGATCCCGCAAAGATGGAAAGATATTATGGGACCCGTGGGGCTAGATTATATACTATACAGGGATGCGCTGCCGCAATAGAAAACATGCTGCTTACAGCCCATAGCCTTGGTTTAGGAACTTGCTGGGTGGGAGCTTTCGATGAAGACGAAATGTTCAGGATTCTCAATCTGCCGGAAGAAAAAATCGTACAAGGCGTTATAACTGTAGGTTATGCAGATGAAGCTCCAGAACCTCCTCCTAAGTATAGGATAGAGCACATTGCCTTTGCAGAAAAATGGTGGGGCCGTGTCGAGTTCCCAAGAACGCATCTTGGATGGTGGTCTGCTGGAAACAAAAAGATTGTGGATGAGAGCAAGAAATTATTGAAAAAGGCTGGAAAAAAGCTCCAGGAACATGTTAAGAGGAAATTAAGTAAGAAATAAAACATCTTTTTCTCGTTTATAAAAAAATAAAAAAATCCCTCTTACGAGGGACCAAATGCCTCCATACTTAAAAACGTTGGGGGTGGTTTTCTTAGAAATGGAGGCACAGAAAAAAACACCTAAAAGGTGTCACCACAAAGACTAAAGGGTGATCATTCATCTAGGATCTCTATGCCTAATTCTTCTGAAATTTGTTGAACCTCCGGACTGGGCTGCAGCACATTAGCCTTGCCTAAAATCCACGGACTCTTAACTCCGGTTACTATTGTCATCACAGTAAGCTTTCCTTTCATATCTTCTTCAATTCTGGCTCCCCAGATTACATTTGCATCCGCATCTAAACTCTCTGTAACTAGTTCACCTATTTTGCTAATCTCGTCCAGCGTCATGTCAGGACCGCCAATGATGTGTATCAAAGCTCCTGTCGCGCCTTTGTAATTAATATCCAAAAGTGGATTTTGTAAAGCGCCTTTTACAGCTTCCTCTACCTTATTGGTAGTATCTGAGGAACCAACACCAATTGCAGCTACTCCTCCATTCTTCATTATTGCCCTTACATCTGCATAATCCAGATTAACTAAGCTAGGTACAGCTATTGTTTCTACAATACCTTTTATCATTGTCGCTACAAGCTCATTAGCAACTGCAAAAGCCTGTTGTAGGGGTAAATTACCCGCAATATTTACCAGTCTATTGTTATCTATTACAATTACTGTATCAGAAACCTCTCTTAGCTGCTCTAAACCGAACTCTGCTTTATCTACCCTGGCTTTTTCAATCTTAAAAGGCATAGTTACAGTTCCAATGACTATGGCATTAGTATCTTTTGCAACCTGCGCAACTACTGGAGCTCCTCCAGTGCCTGTGCCGCCGCCCATGCCGGCACATACAAAAACCATATCTGACCCTTTTAGGCATTGTTTTAATTCTTGCAGGCTTTCTTTAGCACTTTCCGCTCCTTTCTCTGGAAATCCTCCGCATCCTAAGCCTCTAGTAACTCCAGTTCCCAGAAGAAATTTCTGGTCTGCATTTACCATATTCAAATGCTGTTGATCCGTGTTGCAGGCTATAATCTCAGCGCCTTTAACACCCTTATTGTACAGCCAACCAACCATATTGTTGCCAGCACCTCCAACACCTATAACTCTAATCTTCGCTTGGCCTACTGGTAAGCTCTCAACTTTATTCTCTTCACTAGCCTTAATTGCGTTTTCTACCAAAAAATCCATTTTTGCACCCCTTATATTTTGTGGTTTTTAAAATACACATTCCAATATCAATATCTGAGTACCAATATATTTATATTGGAATTACATATATTCTATCCCGTAGAAAAAAGTTGTTTACGCCAATAAACGACTTTAATATCGATATAAGTGCTAAAAATTCGTTTTAAACACAAAACACGCAAAATAAATACGCTTTTTCGCCAAAAAAAGCAGTTTAACCGAGTTTTTCGCCAAAAAAACTCAAATTGGTTTTTTCTTAATTATATTTACATACACAAGATTATATTTAAACATTTCTAGAGTGCAAACTATATGTTTAAGTATATTGTTATGACTGATTTTGTTTGAGGCTGTGCCTAATTTAGGGGTGGCGGGTGGGCATCATAACGATAAATCTGTAATTAAAATTAGTATTTTGACTAAAGTCCGCTCTGGCACAGCCCTTTTTGGATTAATATTATAAATCCCGCTTTATTTCTGGTTATTATGACCCTAAACTTCATAGGCATAGGATTGAATGACGAAAAAGACATTTCCATAAAAGGCCTTGAATTAGTAAAAAAAGCAGATTTTGTCTATTTGGAGAACTATACTGCTAAGATAAACTGCAATATTAGCTATTTAGAGCAATTATATGGCAAAAAGATCATTTTGGCTGATAGGAAACTAGTGGAAATGGATGCAGAAAAGACAATATTAAGGGAAGCAAAAGCAAAAGAAGTAGCTTTTCTGGTTGTCGGAGATGCCTTTTCAGCAACAACTCATATGGATTTATTCTTAAGAGCAAAAAAATTAGGGATTAAAACAAAAGTAATCCATAATGCATCTGTTTTTACAGCTATAGCAGTTACTGGTTTGCAACTATACAATTTTGGAAAGACAGTAAGCATACCCTTCCTTAATGATAATATTGAAACACCTTATGATGCTTTGAAATTAAACCAAAAAGACAATCTGCATACGCTATTCCTTTTGGATGTAAAAGAAAACTCAAATGACAGCTTATCTGTAACTGACGCATTAAGATATCTGCT
>JADFJW010000002.1 GCA_022565235.1 Nanobdellota archaeon
TATATGCGTGCGCTTGCATCAAAAAAGGAACAGTGACGAGACATTCAAAGATCCATGCCAGTTCTATGTGTTGTGGGACTTCAGATTGTCTGAACATGATTACTTTTTTTGGATCAACACCAACAGCTAAATAGTCAATAGCAATGTTAAGTATATTTTCTTTTAGCGCTTTTGGGTCTTTGAGTGTCGTGAGAGCATGATAGTCCACTATCAAGAGAAAACTCTCAAATTTCTGATATTCATCTAAAAAAGGCCTCAGAACGCCGAAATAATTTCCAATATGAAGCTCGCCGGAAGGCTGTAAGCCAGTGAGTAATCTCTCTTTCTGCATAGGCAAAATAGTACCAGAAAATAAGGCTCTTTGGAAGATTAGAGAATCTATAATATAGAAATAGAAAGCTTGACACTGTATATTGGCAAAAGTTATGATGTGAAAAGAGTACAAGTAGCTGCATTATGGAGGATAAAGCTGATGATAGGAAAAGTCATGTTGGTCCTGCACATGCCTTCTGCTAAGGATCTTTGTTTCATAGTAATATGCCAGAAAAACGACGTGGAAGATGTAGAGTTTTTCAGAACCGATCCAGCTACAGAGTCTGAGCATTTGCAATTATGTAAAGAAGATGACAGGGAATACACAAGAATGTGCTGATACCATGATCAAGATTATGAGAGGCGAAAAGATCAAGGGAGACTGGGGATCTCCTTCATACAAAGATGTTTTGGACGCAACCAAATGGCTCGTAGAGCAAGCCTGGGGCAAATCTCCTATCATCATTCAACCAGGCTCAGATTCAGGATATGACATCAGACGGATGATTCTATTGGAACTACAAAAGAAAGATGAACAAGAGAAAAAATTAAGGGAAAAGGAAAGAAGAGAAAAGTTAAGGGAAGATAATAGAAAAAATATGAAGAAAAAACTCTTTAATTTCTTTCATGATTTAGGCCTAGTTAGGACTGAGAAGGAGAAAAGAGAGTTCATGAAGCAAAGAGCGGCAAGAAGAAAGTATAGAGAGCTCGAGAGGAAAAAGGGGGAAGAGGAAAATAGGAAGATAGAAGCGGAAGAAGAGAGAAGGCAAGATACTGAAAGAAAAAATGAGGAAGGAAAGCAGGGGAAATTAGAGGAAGAGAGAAAACTAATAGCTACAGAGAAGAGAGAAAGAGAAGAGGTTAGGAGGAATAAACAGGAAGAAGAGAAAAGGAGAGAAGAAGCTGGAAGAAAAAGAAAATACGAAGAAGAAAAGGAAAAGCACAAAAAAGAAGCTGAGTTAGCAGAAAAAGCCAGGATAGAAATAAATAAAAAGAGGGAGGGCAAGAGCCGCGATTTCATCAAATGTCATAAATTATTGTTAAAAGCTGGCAAGGAACTGCAGAATAATAATGCTGCCGAAGCAAAGAAACTTTATTCAAAAACAAGGAAAGTGTACATCAAACTGGGATATTTTGAGAAAAAAGAGATGTATCATGAATTGACAGGTTTATATAACAATTTAAAGAGATAATTCTAAAAAAGAATAATAATAAATAATATGTTACAATACTTGTAAGAATGGATAAGGTTATTGGGGACAAAACAGGAAAGAAAGACTCTACATTAGAGAAAATAAAGGAATTAGAAGAACAAATAAGCAAGACAAAATACAACAAGAAAACGCAGCATGCCATTGGCCTGTATAAGGCACAACTGGCTAATCTCAAGGAAAAACAGAAAGCGCGTTCAGGAGGTAAAAAAGGGGAAGGTTATTCGGTAAGGAAGACCGGAGATGGTACAGTGGTTTTGCTTGGATTTCCATCTGTAGGTAAATCAACTTTGCTTAACGCTACAACTAATGCAAATTCTCCTGTCGGCAGCTATGCTTTTACAACTTTAACCGTTATTCCGGGAATATTGAGCTATAAATATGCCAAGATACAAGTCCTGGATGTCCCTGGAGTTGTGCATGGCGCTGCTGCCGGTACAGGCCGCGGAAAGGAGGTTTTGGCCGTTATCCGGAATGCAAATCTGATTTTATTTTTGATAGATGTCTTTCATCCGGAGCATTATGAAGCCTTAAAGAAAGAGGTCTATGATTCCGGTGTTAGGATTAATGCAAAGATTCCCGATGTTAAGATTGTTAAAACAGCCAGAGGAGGAGTAAATGTTGGGACGACGGTTAAATTGACGAAATTGGATAAGAAGACTGTTGAGGATATTTTAAAAGAATTTAAGATAAGTAATGCTAATGTCGTTATTAGGGAAGATATAGATGCTGACCAATTGATAGATGTTATCGAAAGCAATAAGATATATCTGCCGGCAATAACTGTTTTGAATAAGATAGATATGATTGAAAAAGAAGGACTTAATAAAATTAAGAAGAAAATAAAGCCTGATTTATGCGTTTCTGCTGAGAAAAATATCGGAATTGATGATTTAAAAGAGCTTATATACAAGAAACTTAGAATTATCAGGATTTATCTTAAGGAATACAATAAAAAAGCAGATATGGAAGAGCCTTTGATAATGTGGCAAGATTGCACATTGAAGGATTTATGCCTTAAGTTGCACAAGGATTTTGTGGATGAGTTTAAGTTTGCCAAGATTTGGGGCTCTAGCAGATTTCCCGGACAGATGATCGTAAAATTAAGTTATGAACTAAAAGACAAGGATGTAGTTGAATTACGTATGAAATAATTTAAAGTAAACTCTGCAAATACCCTTTTTTAGTGGAAAAGTTATGTTTTTTTGCCAGCTTGTCTATGCCTTTTACAAAATTGCTTCCGTACTGTGCTGCTTTTTTCTTGCGCCATGCAAATTCTTTTTCCAGGCCAAATTCTTCTGCTATTTCCCTCAGTATTAATTTCTTATCAGTTTTATCTATTTTATACATCGGATTTACCTGCATAGCAGCTTTTATCAATTCCAAATCCATGTAGGGTGTTTTTAATTCTATGTTCAGATGCTTCGCTATTTTGGAGTCTCTTAGTAAATCCCTGGCCCACATATTTTTAAGGCCGTTCCAGGACTCTTTATGGACAGCTTCAAAGTTGTTTTGTTGCAATGCTTCTTCATGCCTTTGATAGCCTGCAAATGTTTCTTCTGTTCCTAAACCACCAAACAATATTTTTATGTTGTTTTGCAAGGCTAGCTGCGCTGTTGCGTATACAACAGAGCCGACAGAAACCCAGACAATTTCGGCGCTTTTTAGAATTTTAATGGTTTCCTTGATTGTATTTTCTAATTCTTCTAAGGTTAATATTTTATATTTTAGGTCAAAATTATATTTTTCTGCTATAATTCTCGCATATTCAATGTCCTGGGAATTTTCAAGGCCTATTGTAAAGCAGGTAAAATCATAATTATGTTTTTTGCACAGGAAGGCAATTAAGGTACTATCAACCCCGCCAGAGAACAATATACCGAATTTTCCCAGGTTGTTTGCCCTCGTAGTTACTGCTTTTTCTATCAAATTCTTGAGTTTTCTCTTTGCTCTTTCTTTATTTGTATCTAGATCCTCATATTTAGTTTCTATAGAGGCTATGAGCTTTTCCCATTCTTCTTTTTCTATTAAACTGTTTTCTTTAATGAAAATTTCCATTTGTTTTGGAATACAGGGCGGTTTTAAAAATTTTATTGAATTATCATAGATTTTCTACATGTCAAAAACCAGCGAAAACCAACAGAAGGACTATATCGTTTTTCTGGGCTTGCTAACACAAACCAACAGACTATTTTGACTCGGTTTTTGAGCATGAACTGAGAAATTTGCAAAGCAAATTTCTGGTTTGATGAAAATCAAAGATTTTCAAGTGCCAGAAACCATAGGTTTCTGAGCATGTTAAAAATCCATTGGGAATTTTAAACACTTGGAGATCTTTGGTTTCCGACATATTTAAATAATGCAATTATTACTTATTTACTATGGCAAAAAAAGAATCCAACGCAAACACGGATGAGCAGATAGGTTTCCATAAGGGTGCACTGACAACATTAGCTAAGGAAAGGGAAGAAATGCTGAGGATACTGCAGATAGTTGAGCAGCTGATGCAGATGCACATAAAATCATTGAAGGGTTTAGGGGTAGATTTGGCAGAAGCTGCTAAAAATGTTAAAGTATCTGAGAAAAAAGAATGGAAGAAAAAGCGAATAGAAGATATAATAAAATAGTGCTATAAATTATATAATTCTTGATTAATAAAAATGAAATACTCTTTTACATGTTATGGGCACAAAAACATTACATCCAGGCATAAAACTACATTGGAGTTTACAAAAGACAATGAAATGGGATTGGAAGGGGAGTGTATTGTTGGGGTAAAGGCTGATTTTTCTTTAGATCCATTAAAAAAATTCATTAAATCTCATAACAATTATAAGAAAATAACAATAACTATAGAAACTATAAACAATGACTCAGATAAAAATAAGATAATCGAGGAAATTAATGCTGAGATCAATCCTAGGTTTAATTCTGACAATGATATGGTGATAAGGAAGAGTGATTTTATTGATGGAAGAACTTTTGCAATAAAGGCTGATAAGGCTGCATGCGATCTGAATAAGGGTTTAATAAGAAATATTGCTAATTCACATAAAAAACTAAGGATTATAATTAAATGATTTTTTACCAAAGTTTATAAATAAATGTGCTATTCCTGTATGTTATATAATTTATATATATTATAGATATCAAGAGGGGAGTATATCATAAAATGGGAATGATAATAGACTATAATAGGGAAGGTGAACTGTTAAAAGAATTAGAAGGTATAGTAGATGCCGAAGAACGAAAATCAAGATTATTGGAAGTCATTGAAGGTATTGAAGGTATACTTGTACCTCAATATGCAGATGGTCTGAAGGATGTAAAAAAGCTTGAACATAGGCTGACTCAAAGAACAAGTTTCACTAGAGAAGCATTAGAAATATTTTCAAGAGGGGTACAAGAACCATTAAAGCGCGGATTAGATGATTTAAAGGGTTATAATAGAGATACCGTAAATGGAGTATTTATTGCCCTTTATGAACACTTAGTTAATGAAATTAAAACAAGACAATTAGATTACATTGTAGACCATAACAGGGATGACGATACGAATGCGGAACTAGCAGAACTCATGGATCAAATAAATATTTATCATGCGTATTCTACATGGGTAAATCAGAATGAAAGGTCTATTGAAGGATTAGATCAACAGGAAATGGAAAAAGCTTCTAAGCAATTCAGGGATTTAAAAAAGTCTGCTGTGGGTTTTATGAGTGCATTTAGAAGTCTTCTGTGGCAGGACAATAACATTGTATCTATATATGCTTTGTTTGATGGCAGTAAAACGTTGGAAAATTACGACGCTTCTGTAGAAGTATTAGATGGAACTATTACTGATTGTGCAATGATAGTTTCGAGCTCCTCCAACATAAGAGGTAATGGTTGGTCTGCGGTAATAAAACTAGCTAGTACTATTCGACTAAATGCAGAATATTATTTTTTGAAAATGGGTTATGATGTATATCATGATAATAATATGAGGGCCAATTTGCAGGATCCAGAACAGTTCAAGCAGGATTTGATGAGCAGGGCGAGATCTATGAGATATTTGCATGTTACAAATATAATTGGCGGTCCTTCAGCGCTGCAATTATCGACTAAAGAGCGAACGTTTTATGAAGTAGAATTAAATCCTAAACCATCGAAGTAATTCTTCTGCTCTTACTAACATAATTCAAAATTCTGCTATTCTTATATTTCCCAGTACCTAAGAAATCATCCTTATTTTTAATTATTACAAAACCATCAAAATTTTCGTTGATTTCCAAATCTTCTCCCCGAAACCATTGCTTTACCTGCCCTTCATCAATTTCTACTATATTTTTTGCTGCTTTTGGGCCTATAATTTGGCTGCCTTCTATGCTCAACCTTATGCCATGTTCAAGGTCGCAGAAATACATTCCAATAGAATTAATCCTTAATTTCTCTAATTCAATTTTTGAAATGTCTTTATTAATGATGAAAACCCTGTTTTTGTTGTTTTTAAGTAATGCGCAGTTTAGTTTTAATTTTGCAGCCCATTGGTTTTCTATCAGCTTTAGAATCTCTTTTTTTTCTTTGCTGTTCAGGATTTGCAGCTGAGGCATCTTCAGACTCCCCAAACCAGATTCTTTTTTCTCATTATCTCTGCTATTTCCTTTAAGATAGATTTCTCTTCCTCTGATAACAGCCCTTTAAGCTCTTTTAATTTCATAAAGTCGCCTTCCGGCACCGCTGAATACAGGATGTCGCCTTCATTAATTTGCCTTCCTACTGTAACTTTCGGCAACGAGATAGCTACCTGCTTTCCCTTCTCTGCCTCATTGATGTTTTTCTGGTTTTCCTGGATGCTTTTTATTTCTGTTATTTTTTTCCCGTCTTTTTTCATCAAGGGTATATCTACCTTGATTTTTCCTTCCAGGACATCAACACCTACAACAGCCGGGTTGTTCTGCCTAAAAATATAGCCTTTTAGTATCTGGAGCTTGCATGGCCTCACCAGGAACTCAATTTTATGGCTTTCCAGAAGTTGTTTCTCTTCTTCCTTATATTTTTCAAAATCTTCAATAAGCTTGTAGATCACATTATTTGTAAGCACTTTAACATTCTGATATGCTATTATGTCGGGCGTTAGCTTGACGTTAAAACCCAGAATAATGGAGTTTAAAGGGTCTTTTTCATAGTTAATGGATGCATCTGAAATGTCTTTTTTTGATATGCTTCCGATAGATGCCCTTTTTACCGGAATATTTTTTTCTTTTAATAACTTAATAAGCGCTTCCAGGCTCCCTAAAGAGTCTGCTTTTATTACTATGCCTTCTTTGTCGGTCTCAATTATCACTTCCTCTACTTCTTTTTTGATTTCCTGCTTTACCTTTTCTATTTCATTTTTCATACATGACCTTAGCGGCATTCCTGCTACAACATTTTCTATGTCCGGGGCTGAAATTTTGATGCCTGTAGCGGCAGAAACTTTAGAAGCATTAACAAATTTTGTTTTTTTATCGCTGATGTCTTTTAAAGGTAATGGTTCTAACAAAGCTTTTACTTTTGTGGCTATTGGTTCATCAAGAGTTCCTATTACCACTACATCATTTTTCTTTAGAGTCCCGTCATAGATTATGACATCCATTGTTTTTCCTATCCCTTTGTCTTCTTTGACCTCTAAAACAGTACCTTTTGCATTTCCATCTATATTTACGTTTAAGCTTTGTTCCATGAATTTTTGAGCTAAACCTGTAAGGACCATTAATAACTCCTGGATACCTTCTCCGGTTTTTGCTGATGTGGGTATGATTGCAATTTGTTTTGTATGATCTTCTATGCGATCAAATCTTTCAGCATTAAAACCTAGTTCTGAGAGTTTTCCGACTAATTCGTAGAGTTTCGTATCCAGAAATTTTTGTATGGTTTCTGACTGGGATTGTATGTTTTGGATTAAGAAGATGTTTTTAGGCTGCCAGCCGGGAATTAAGTCAATTTTGTTTAAGGATATGATGAAAGGTGTTTTATACTGCTTTAATATGTCAATGCATTCAAGAGTTTGCAGCATTATGCCTTCATTTATGTCTATGACCAAGATTGCTATATCTGCTAAATTGCCTCCGCGCTTTCTTAGTGATGTAAAGGCTGCATGGCCCGGGCTGTCGATGAACAGCAATCCAGGGATTGTAAGCTTTAATTTTAGCGTATCTAAAAGATTTCCGCATATTTTTTTTACTGTTTCCAGGGTAATGTTGCTGCAACCAATGTGCTGGGTGATTTTTCCAGCTTCTTGCTGGGCTGTAGAGGTCTGCCTAATAAAATCCTGCAAGCTGGTTTTTCCATGGTCAATATGACCCATAAATGTTATTATTGGCTGCCTTAATTTCATGCTAAATAGTAATAGAATGTGTTTTTTAAAGGTTGTTGTTATTTTGTTGTATAGCATAAAACATAGAAATATTTAAATATAAGATACTATTCTTGAATAGTATCAGTTCGTGGTGGTTTGATGAAAAGTTACAAAATCTTATTTGTTATGTTTATAGCATTGGGCTTGATTGGATCTATCAGGGGCAATGATCCTGTAAGTTTTGGAGATATGTTCTTTATGCATGTCAATGTCATCAATGATGGAACAAAAGACTTAGATGATCTGAAGGTAAGAGTTGTTATTTATGATTTGGGTGTCATTATGCAGACAAATCCTTTTGACCTGAATGATGGTGATACAGACGGCAAATTCCTATTCTGGGATGTTCCAAGATATGTGGAACCAGGATATTATTGGGCCAGAATAACTGTAAGCAATGATGATGTCAGAGAAGTTACTCATAGAGTTATCACAATAGTTTAAATCCAATAGTTTTTTATTTTAACTATAATTCTAGCATATTATGTATGATATCGTTAATGAAGGGTCTGCAGTCATAAAAATAAAGAAAGCAGATAAAATATCCAAAGAGATGGATGTTTTCTATAATCCAGTAATGAGGATTAATAGGGATATTTCTATTTTGTTGTTAAACGCTATTGATAATGAAAATATGCAGATTGCCCTGCCTTTGGCCGGTTCTGGCATCAGGGGAATGAGGTTTCTGAAAGAGTTAAGGAAAAATAAGGTTAAGAGTGTGAGTTTCAATGATTACAGTGCAAAAGCAGTTGCATCAATGAAAAATAGTTTAAAGCTCAATAAATTAAAAAATAAAAAAAAAATCCAGATTCATAATGAAGATGCCAATCTGTTCTTATTAAACTCCAAGGGTTTTGACTATATAGATGTTGACCCTTTCGGAAGCTCAAATCCTTACTTAGATGCTGCAGTCAAAAGAATTTCTAGAAACGGAATTTTGGCTGTAACCAATACGGATACTGCTGCTTTGACTGGAACTTATCCAGAGGCCTGTGCCAGGAAATACTGGAGTTCTCCTAAAAGGGATTACATGATGCATGAAATTGGATTAAGAATATTGATCAGAAAGGTACAATTAACAGGAATGCAGTATGAAAAGGCTTTGTTTCCCATATTTTCGTATTTTAAGGACCATTATTTCAGAATATTTTTTCAATGCATCAAAGGGAAGAAACTATGTGATGGAATTGCTTTGGAACATGGTATGTTTAATAATGCGGGGCCGTTGTGGTTGGGTAATTTATTTGATAGTAAGTTAGTCAATAAGATGCATAGTGCACTAAAAAATTACAATGAAAAAAATCCAATTAAAAATAATAATGTCATGAAAATCGAAGATTTTCAGGACACCGGAAATCGTAGATTTCCGCGTGAACTAATTAAATTCTTAAAAACTATTAAAGATGAATCAAAAATTGATGTTGTTGGGTTTTATGATCTTCACGATATTACTGGAAAGAAAAAAATGAGGACGATGGACACAAAAATCAATATTATCAAAAAAATAAATAAGAAAGGGTTTAAGGCTTCAAATACTCATTTTTCCGGGACGGGAGTTAGGTCTGATATCCCTTATAATAAATTATTGCCGTTATTGAAAGAATAAATTTTTATATTAGTATTGTTATATTATGCATTACAAAAAAGAGGCAGAATGAGAAATCTAAAATTTAATAGTAATTTGCTTTATATTGCGACCGTTGTTATAGTTGTTATTATACTCTTCTTGGGGCAAAGAAGGGGAGGAGAATCGGGATTGTGCCGGCATAAATGGCCAGTTTGAATGGCTGTATAGCGGGCAGAGCCTTTGCGTCATAACAAAAGAAGGCCGAATAGCAGCAATAGGCAGCACTTGGGAAGATACAGAAAATGTGGAGCTTACTTTTAAAGTGTTTAGCTAACCAATTGCCCTTCTAACATCAACTGCTTCTACAGAATTAACTCCAGGAATTGTTTTTATGCTTTCTTCTAAAGAGTCTGTAGAGCCTTTGCTTTCATCCATTACAAATATTATTTTTATTGCTTTAAGGCCGAATGCTATTGGCTCCTGCTCTGTCTTAATTTCCCGAGTTTGGGAGAAATCTATAATTTTCTTTTTTGCGTCAGTCTCTATGGTGTTTAAATTAATCTCAGGGCTTTTCGGCATTATTTTTAATGTTATAACTACTTGGGACATTTTTAATTAGGTCCTTCGAACTTACAATTCCCACATACATATTTAGCTGCTATTTTCCTGCAATGTGCACACCTGATGATTTCTGTTTTGCCGCAATCGGGGCAATTAAATCTAGCAGTACCTTTTGAATTTGTAACACTTTTCTTGCATGACGAGCATACTAATTTTTCTTTTGGCATATATTTTAGAATTGGAGTTTTATTTATAAAGGTTATTATTTAGGAGTTTATTTGATCTTTGTAGAAATAGTATTATCGTTTCCGCCTATTGAGAAAGT
This sequence comes from Nanobdellota archaeon, assembly GCA_022565235.1. GTDB lineage: Archaea > Nanobdellota > Nanobdellia > Woesearchaeales > GW2011-AR4 > JACPJP01. The sequence goes on from JADFJW010000002.1 coordinate 10,356, forward strand.
TTTTCCCAGGAATTTTTCTATTGCATAGATGTTTGTTTTTGCGTGGTCAGTTATTTTTGATACTTTAATGCTGCTGTTGGAAACCAAAGCCATTATTGGCAAAATTTGATCTGCAAGATGCGCATCTACTGGTGCTTTGCTTTCAATTTCTTTAATTAAATTCTGAGCTGCTTCTTTGCCGACAATTTCGGCTTTTTTTCCTCTTTCCCCTAATGCATCTGCACCAAGCCTTATCGGGTTTCTAATATCTATCTCATCCTCATCTTTTGAAAATACTGCCCACAGAGCTATTCCAGAACCGGTTGATAAAGTATTACCATATTCTATTCGTATATTTATTGGGCATTTATATTGCTGCAAAGTAATTTCAGTTGCCTTTGCCTGCCGTTCTGCTACTTGCGCATTCTGCAAATCAAGAGAAGCGTGAGAAATACCCTTTATCTGAATCAAATTTCCTTGCTCTGTAAGATTTATTTTTGGAGCATTTTCTTTTAGATTATTATGGAATTCATTGAAATCTTTGAAATCAGAAATTTTGTATATTGGTTTAATCTTTATTTGTACTTGACCATTGCCTTTCGGATAATAGCCGCGTTTAATTAATTTGCATTCTATGTCTGCGTATTTTTGTAATTGCGGTAGGAAAACTTCCTTGAAGTAGTCTATCGGCGCTGCAAATTTTGCATCTGTACCGCCAGTTATGTTTAATTTTACAGTCTTGTTTGCAAACATTGATGGCAATAAAATTGCTTGTAAGAATAAAGAAATTGATCCTGCAGTCTGTATATCAATATCTATTGTTTTTCCCTCAATTTTTCCAGGAGAATATTTTAAGGATACAGAGCCTAATGATGCCCCTTCTGATTTTGCACTACATAGTTTTTCCAGAGCTTTGATGCAGAACAAATGCTGGTTCTTTAATCCTGATTGCGGCCTGTTTTTCCTTATATTTGTTATTTCAAACGGCTGTTGGGTTATTGTTGATAGTGCTAGAGCTATGCGGGCTATGGATCCACCTCCTTCATTATGGGCTCCATCTAATCTTATCATAGAAATAAAGAATAAGGTTATTGTTTAAAAAGATATATAAATGATTAGTTTAAATTTTATTAAAATGGGAATGCAAGATAAGATTAATGAACTATTCCGGGCTATCGATTCAATGGACGCAGATAGATTTATTACTTTTCTTACAGAAGATGCTCAGTTTAAGTTTGGAAACAATCCAAAAGTAATTGGCAAAGATGCAGTAAAGGAAGCAGTTAAAGAGTTCTTTTCAAGCATTAAGGGCTTAAGCCATGAAGTTATTAATACTTGGTCGCATCCAGATACCATCATATGCCAGGGTGAGGTCACCTACACGAGGAAGGATGACAGCAAAGTTACAATTCCGTTCGTTAATATATTTGGTATAAAAGAAAATCTTGTTAAGGATTATTTGATTTATATTGATATTGCTCCTCTTTTTGCAAATCTTGGTAAGAATTAAATATTCTCTATGTCTGCAAGTATAGCATCTATATCTCCTAGTTCAGATGCATCAAGCTCATCATCTATATTTCCGGCATCAGAAATGTCTTCTGCAATCTCATCTATGGAAGCTTCCCCCGTTGTTTCTGCAGGCGCTTGAACTGGCGCTTCCGGTGCAACAGGTGCTGCAGGACCCGGCTTAGGTGCACAACTAGCTATTAAAACCAATGCCAACATTATTAATAAGCTAAAATTTAATTTTTTAATCATTTAATCACCAATTTTTTATTCAAATTCTGTTTCAATTTCTATTTTTACTTTATCTTCTGTTGTTTCGACTAAACTTTCTGCTAATTCGTCCACTAAAGCTTGTTGTTCGTCTGTTAGTGTTCCTTCTATTTCTTTTTTGATCTCGATTTCGTCATCTTCTACCTTTGCTTCTATCTCTATTTCTGCGTTAGTTTTGGTTTCTTCCAAGCTGCTTACTAATGAATCTACAGTTGATTGCTGATCTTCTGTCAATAATCCTTCTATCTCTACCTTGACGGTTTGCTTTCCTTCTATCTCTTCTTCTTCCTCATCTTCTATTTCCACTAATTCGTCTTCATCTTCTGCTTCGAAATCAACTTCTTTGTAAACTGCCTTGATTTCCCTTGTTATTTCCTTTAATATGCCATGTGCCTCTTTTAGGCTGTCATGAGCTTCTCTTGTAAAGGATTTTGCTTCCTTCAACAGAATTTTTCTGTCTTCATCAACGCCAGTTGCCTTTCCTTCTTTGAACTTTTCTTGGGATTGTTTTAGTTTTTCTCTTGCATCAGCGACTTTATTGCTAAATTCAGCAACTTTTTCATCTATATCATCTACTTCAATCCCTTTCTCTTCCATCTCTGCAAGAATCCTGTCAAGTTTTCTCTCTAATTGCTCACTATTCCTTAATATGCTCCTTATTTTTCCATTGACAACTTCTCTTGAATGCTGATCTGCTTTTACCTTTATTCTCTTCCAGGATGCATTTATTTTCTTTGCTGCTGCCTTTATCTCTTCTTTTGTTGCTGCTGCCTCTACATTCGCTTTTGCATCATTAATCTCGGAAATTTTTTCATCTAAATCAGCTGCAATAACATTAACTTCTTCTTCAGTTAAATCTTCTGATTCGAGAACTTTGTTTTTTACCTTCTCAAGGTGAGCCATTATTGCATCTGCTGCCCTTAGCAAACCTTGCTTTGCATGCTCTATTACTGCATCGTCATCTCCTGTGTCTTTTGCCTCTAACAATAATCTTCTTCTTTCCTTTACTTTTTCATTAGCTTCATTAAGCTCTTCTTCTGCTTGTTCGAATTTTTCTCTTATCTCAATTTTTTTGTCTTCTAAAACTATCCTTTTCTTGAATTTTAATCTTTTATCAACTACCTTGATTTTTATCTTATCCAGCCTTTCCTTCATTTCTGCTTTTCCTAGTTTAGAAATCTCTTCTAATCTTGCCCAGTCTAAATTGGAAAGCTTTTCTATTTGTCTTGCATCAAGATCAGCTATTTTTTTGAGCTGCTCTTCACTCAAGCCAACCATCTTACGAAACCTGGATTCTTTGACTTCTGTTAGTTTAGATATTTGATCTTGCCTTAAACCTGATAATTTTTCAATTTTTCTTTCATCTAATTTTCTGACTCTTTCAAATTTTTCTTTTCTGAGATCTGTAAATTTTCTTTCTTTAAGCAGATCGTCTTTTGAAAGTCTTGCTCTGATGAGTGTTGGTCTTGAAACATCTCTTAAAATTCTATCACTATCCTTTATTCGATTTTCAAGCACTTTGAGCCTATCTTTCTCTAAATCATCAGCTTCTTTTTGCTGATCTTCAATTGCTTTTAGTCTATCTTCTCTTAAGTCGCTAAGTCTCTTTTGTTCATCTGTAAGATCCTGAGCGATAGAAATAGGCATTATGCTAATTAAAAAAACTGCTAATGTAAATATTGTTGCTATTTTATTCATTTTTATTACCTCCGCACTCAAAGTTTATAAATTTTTAGTTCTACTTTTATATAGTTAATGCTCATTATTGATAATGAGCATAAAGAAGATATGCTATTTTATTTATAAAGAAACTTTTTTTATCAAAAAAATAAGGTTTTTATAGTGCTTTTAAAGCTTCACAAAGCTTTATTCGGGCTTATTTTACTTTTTAGAGGTATTTTTATTCATGTTTGGGGATTATGATATATTATTGTGCTTTTTTATGTTTAGAAATCGCAATACCCACAACTTTAGTTGTGGGACGTAGCGATTTCTGACATCCTAGAAATCAACCTGTCAAAAGAAAGTGCATCTTCAAACTCCATACTTTAGTATGGGCTGATGCACTTTCGGCTGATTTCTATGATTTTGAGAAAATTTTTATATAGCACTAACTAATCAGAGATTATGAGACTTATAATTCCATTTGTAATGCTGTTATTGTTTCCCCAATTAGTTTTTTCTGCAACTATATATGGAACCATTTATGACCTGTCTTTAGATAAAGCAAAGGATGTCAGAGTTGAAATCAATACGGAGCCAAAACAGCTTTACGTATCGAAAAACGGGAGTTATGCATTTAATGTCCCGAATGGCAATTATAAAGTAGAAGCAAAGCAGTATATTGGAAATTTTTTGGAATCTTCGGTATTGGAGAATATTACAGTCAAGGACGATGGCAATTATGTCCTTGATTTGATTTTATTTCCCAGCTTAGATGAAGGTGAGCTTGAATATGATATTGACATTATAAATCCTTTTCCTGAAACAAGGACAAATATTCAGCTTTTGATTTTATTTTTGGTCATAGCTTTCATTGTATTTTATATCATAAGAAATACCAGTTTTAAGGCTAAAAAAGAAGAAGATATAGATCTGGAGAGAATAATAAAAATAATTAAGCAGGAAGGCGGAAGGACCACGCAAAAACATATAAGGAAGCAAATACCCTTATCGGAGGCCAAAATAAGCCTTATGATTGATGAGCTGGAGCATAAGGAAGTTATTGAAAAAATAAAGAAAGGCAGAGGGAATATAATTATTTTGAAATCAAAAACATTATAAATCTCAACTGTTTCAATATTTTTAGGGGGTGTAGTTATTGTCAGCTGAAAAAGAAGTTGTTAATTTTTGGCTTAACAGGAAAGGATATTTTACTGTTAATAATCTTAAGAGTGGAAACAAAGATATTGGAATTCTTGCTTTAAAATTCGATAAGGGAACTTTAACCCATATAATGCATGTCGAGGTTAACTGCTCAATAACAGGGTTTAGTGAGCAAAACAACGCAATTTACGGGCTTGTAGGAGATAAATTTGAAAACAAAAATATTACTGACACAATAAAAAGATATACAAAAGAGATGAGCAAAGATGTCGAGATAGAGAATGTTGCTGTTTTAAACTCATTGCCGAAGGATAAGGATAGCATAGTGAGGAAGTTGGAGAAAAACGGCATTATACTGATGGAGTTTGAAGACATAATTTCTGATGTCATGAAAGAGCTGAAAACAGAGTATTTCAAGAATGATGTCATAAGGACTATGCAGCTTACAAAATTTTTACTGATATCTAATCCTAAAAAGTTTGTTGATGTCCTATATGACACATTAAGCCAAGGAAAAAGAAAGGAGTTCTTGGCCGAGTTGTTGAATAGAGATGATGTGATAAGGGAGTTCAGGCAAACAAATGAGGAAAGATTAGCTTTAATTTTAAAGGAATCCGCGATAAAGCCAGAGAAGCTTGCAGAGATTTTGGAGAAAGATGTCCTGAACAGGAGAACGAGGAAGCCCTTTATTACAGCTTTAATGGAGCAAAAGAGGATAGGAAAGGTTTACAAAAAAGAGTTACGGGTCAAAAAGGAAAAGCCGTTGAGTAAGTTTTTTGGTTAGGAGAATTATTGATAAAAATAAATCTTGTTACTAGCATCTATTGTTTTTGGAGTTGTTGGTTTTTTGCCCTGGAGTATGTATAAGGCCAGTACAACAAAATAAAAACAATTTTAATAATAATAAATTACCTAGGCGTTAATTTTGCAATTCCAGACCAATCTGACAGTATCCATAAAGAACCATTATAGAATTCAACATCCCTGATTCTGCGATCTAGGTTGCTCTTCCTTTGTGTATCTATGTTCACAAAAAATATTTCGTCATATACAACCTTATCGTTTTCTATTACAAAACGATGAAGATGCTTTCCACGAAGCCCTGCTACAAACAGATTACCATACCATGGATGGTTTTTATCAGTTACAAATACCGCACCAGATGGAGCCAAAGTCCAATTCTTGAAACATTTTAAGGGGAACGTTGCATTTCCTTGTAAGGGTACATTCTGATCCATAACTTCGTCACATTTCATGCTTGGCCATCCATAATTCCCTCCTTTTTTAATTAAATTTATTTCGTCATATCTCCAGTTTCCATGTTCAGTTGCATAAAGTTCCAGAGTCTCCGGGTGCCAGGCTAAGCCTTGTGAGTTTCTATACCCTCTTGAATAGACATAACTATTACTGTAGGGATTATCTCGGGGTATAGTGCCATCTGGATTTATTCTTAATATCTTGCCCCCTAAAAAGTCAATATCTTGTGACCTTTGAGGTAACCCGGCGTCTCCGGTAGTAGCATATAATTTTCCATCTGGGCCAAATTCCAATCCACCACCTGCATGGAATAAACTTCCCGGTATGCCATCTAAAAGTATTTTCTCTCCAAATAATTGTCCATCTTTATATGTAAATCTTGAAATTCTGGTTTTAAGGTAATAATCTTTTTTCGGATAAGAATTATCAAATGAAGTGGCATAGTATAAGTAGATATAATTGTTTTTTTCATATTCTGGATCTATTGCAAGGCCCATAAGACCTACCAAGTCCTGATCTAATACTTCTAATTCTGATACATGCTCAAATGTTCCCTCCCTATAATGAACTAATCTCCCGTTTTTTTGGGTTACCAAATAAGAGCCATCAGGAAGAAATTCGAGATCCCAGGTTTTAACTAATTTTTTGCCTTCTTGGGTTAATAAAACAAATCCGGTGGGAACGAATTTGTAATGTCTGGGCCTTATTGGATCTTTTTTCAGGATTTCTACTAAATATTTTTCTTCTGTAAATTTTCCGGTGACATAATTTGCAGGATCCGCTATTAAACTTAGATGCTCTATACCATCTGAAGTCATGTTGCATTTAAGTTCTTCTAAAGGTTCGTCAACATACCATTCATCACAATTCTCTATGTTTAAGTCAACAATTTTATTTTCACATCTTTTATTTTTATCAGAACAATCCAATACTGCACCATTGTTATATTGACCAGGATAATCATAACTGTAAGAAGTATCAATACTGTAAGAAGCCACCAAAGTTATGAGTGTAACTATTAGAACAAACATAAAAATGCCCATATGATGTTTTTTGTTCAAGAATTTCATTCTCTACTGATCTTAACCATTTCCAAAGCGGCTTTTACTGCCCTCTTGGAATATTCTAATGCTCTTTGCTCAGCTTGCTGCCACGTTACTCTTGGGCCCATTACTCCAAAACCAATAGGTTTTTTATACTGCAAGGAAAGGTCTAAAAGTTTGGATGCAACACTATTTACAATTACTATATCATGATCCGTATCACCCCGGATTACTGCCCCTAACACAACAACAGCATCGATATTTTTTTTCTTTAATAAAATCCTGGTTGCATAGGGCACCTCAAATGCTCCGGGAACATGGATTTTTTTTACAACTTTTGCGCCTAAAGAACCAGCTACTTTCTCTGCATTTTCCTCCATCTTTGAGGTTATTTTACTGTTGAAATCCGAAATAACTAGGGCAATATTTGTCATTTTAGATCCTTATAGGTCCTTCATCCTCTTTTCCTTGCCTTTTTCCTTTACCGGAATATTTTGATAAAGTAGTTTTTCCTTTTAACAAAGCGAGGGCATTTAGTGCATGTTTCTCTGCACGGTTTTTTGCTATTTCATACAGCTCTTTATCATTTTTTGCTTCGTCCATATGAACAAATACCTCTATTATGTGCTTGTTCTCCATTAGTTGCACAGCTTGTAATCCTAATGAAGCTTCATGGCTGCATTGCTTGTCTATTGGCTTTGGGCCCGCCATACCGAGGGCCATTACAATATCGCATCTGTATTTGTCAAATAGAGTTTTGCATGCAACTGGCAAATCTTTGATTCCTGGCACCGTATATCGCTCTATTTTATGCTTTGATTTTTTAATCACCTTAATTGCAAAGTCTGCCATATTTACCCTTGCAAAAGTTGTATCAGCAATTCCTATTTTTTTCATTTTATGGTATTAATTCAATCTTTATCTTATCTCCATCTTTAATGTTTAATTTTAATTTCAGATTAATTGGTGCAATAATTTCAATCGTATCCTCTTCATGTTCTGTCAAATCAGGAACTATGATTGCTCCATCAACATTATTTATTTTTACTTTGTAGCAACTAACCCCTCCAAATGTTTTATTGTCTTTTTTGAAGCTTTCAATTCTTATCGGATTTATGTCTTTTAATAGGTTTGTCTGCCTGTTATTAAGCACCATATTTAATGTTCCAGGATATGGATCAAATCCCAGCTTGTCTTTGAATTCTGCCTTATAATGATCTATTGACATGAAAACAGCTCCTGTTCCCAATCCAACAACTACAATTCCCTCTAAAGCAGTATCCCCCATATGCACTTAGAAGAATTATTTGGCTTATAAAGTTTACCGAAAATCTCTGGAAGTTATCTAGACAAAACGGAGAACACAAATGATTGATTAAAATAGTTTGTGTCCTCTGATATAGTGGCAAAATAACATACTCACTATCGTTCGTAGATTTCAATCAGAGATTGAAATTATTGTTCAATTATTTAGTTTCACCACTATAAATCCTTAAATCTTATATTAAGTTTTTTTCCTGTCTTAATGTCTTTTGCGAAGACCTTTTTGTGTATACCCATTATTTTTATTTTTTCTCCTTTGTAGTCTATTACATCCCCTTTTTTGAATTTCGGGATACGGAAAAGCATATTTACCCTATGGACTTCTTTGCTGGTTATCCTGTTTCTTGTATGCAGCTTTGTGCTTGCTATTAGTTCCCCTCCAAAATGATTTTGGAGCGTGTTTCCCAAGTTACGAAGAAATCTTTGTTTAGACACATAAATGTCAAATCCGTTCCTCACTTTTTGTATCTTAGCTATGTTTATGTTCTCATTTTTCTCTATTTCTTTTATTATAAATTCTACTACTTCGTCCCCTATATTCCTTAATTGGAGAATTCCTTCAAAATATTGCGGATTATCCATCTTATACTACTAAAAACGATGTTGGTGCGAAACTCTGTGGATTGCGAGCGACCCGCAGTCGCTCGTCGTGTTTACGGCTTGCGCGAGGCCTTAGCATACCTCTCAACTTCGCTTCGCTCAGGTCGAACAGCACAATCCTACGGAACTATCTACATGGGCAAAATACGCACAAGCACCGACTTTCGCACCAACCTCACTAAAAACAAAAGCTTTTTATGCTATCTTGTTGTTTTTTTGGCTTATGAACAAAAAGGAGTTTAAAAAACTACTCAAAAAAACTTGGTATTTTATCTGGGAAGACAACAGTATATGGAGCTGGATTGTAAATATAATACTAGCGTTCATCCTCATCAAATTTGCAGTATATCCTGGATTGGGCCTTATATTAAGCACAAGCCATCCAGTTGTTGCGGTTGTATCAAGCAGCATGGAGCATGATATGGATTTTGAGGCATGGTGGGAAGAAAATAAGGAGTGGTATATGGAAAATGGAATCAACAAAGAGGATTTTGAAACATCTTCATTTAGAAACGGCTTTAACAAGGGAGATATCATGGTTTTAGTCGGAAAAGATGCAGAAAATATTGAGGTTGGAAATGTGATAGTTTTCAGAAGCAGTAAAAGGGATCCCATAATACACCGGGTTGTGAAAAAATTTGAGGATGATAAGGGTATTTATTTCCAGACAAAAGGAGACAATAATGAGGATTCGATAAAAAACGATGCGCTAGACGAGACAAACATAAGGGAAGATGTTATCATAGGGAAGGCTGTTTTAAGGGTACCTTTTTTGGGTTATATAAAGATATGGTTTGTTGAGGCCTTGAAATTTTTAGACCTGGCATGACAATTTAGCAAAATTATTAAATAAAAGCTAAAATCAGAGTTTTAAGATGTTTTGTCCAAAGTGTGGTTCGCTTTTGCTGCCTAAAAAGGAGGGCAGCAAAAAGGTTTTGATGTGTAGCTGCGGCTATAAAAGCAGCAATGTGGAACAGACGAAAATAACTGAAACTGTAACTAAAAAAGAAAAGGATGTTGAGGTAATAGAGAAAGAGGTGAATGTACTTCCTAAAATAAAGGAAAAATGCGAGAAATGCGGACATGACACAGCTTTTTACTGGACTATGCAGACAAGAGCAGGAGATGAGCCAGAAACCAAGTTCTTAAGGTGCGAAAAATGCAAGCATACCTGGAGAGATTATGATTAAGGTTTGCTTCTGTTTTGGTAATCAGAGATATCTAATTATAAATTTATAAACATTTAAATATCATCTTTAATATACTTAATAAAAAAGGGGTGTTAGATGTCATTAAGGTACTTAATAACAATTTCTGGTATTTTCAGTAAAAGTGATGATTTAGACATATTACCACCTCCACCACCTTTTCCCGAGATAGGTAGAGAGGATCAAGAGGCAATAAATATCAAGGGTACAAGGAAAAAAGAAATAAGGGAGTTAAAAAATGATAGGAATCTTGAAGCAGAAAAACGGAGAGAATCTGAGAGGAAGAAAAGTGAAATTGAAAAACAAAGGAAGTTAATGCTTAAAAGAAAACAAGAGTTAAAGAGAAATAATAAGGTACTGATGAGCAAGAGAGTAAAAACCCTCAAGAAAAAGACATTTGAATTCTTCCATGGTGTCGGTTTGGTTAAGACAGAACAGGAGAAAAAAGAGTTTGAGAGGCAGAGGCTGGAATATAAAAAGCGCAGAGAGATAGTAAAAAAGAAGATAGAAGAAGATAGGAAGATAGGACTATCCAGGAAAAATAAAATTAGAAAGGAATCAGAAAAAGTAAAATTAGAACCAGAAAAGAAAATATCTAGAGGCAAGAGCCAAATTTTATCAAGAATGAATGATACAAAACAGAAAACAGAAAAGAGAACAATATTTGGCAGAATTTTTGGGAAGAAAGAAAAAACAGAGTTTGATAAGATTCTGGAAAAGCAAAGGTTTTTCTGGGAAACGGGAAATTCCAAAGGAATTTCCAAATTAACTGGAAAATCAAAGTATTTTCAAGTTCGCCGGAAAAGCGAAGCTTTTCCGAGCGAGTTGAAGGATTTAGAAAAATTAGAGGCTCCAGAGCTTAAATTACCGAAGATAGAAAAGGATAAAGAAGAAATACAAGAGGCAATTTCCGGAATAAAGGTAAAGAAGATGTCTTTTATACCTAAGAGTTTGATCAGGAGGAAAGAGCATGCAGAGGAGAAAATAGAGACTCCAGAGGTAATGCCAAGAACCTATGATAAAATAGATTATGTTGAAGAGATAGAGGAAAAGATGCATAAAGCAAGGTTAGCTTTGATGGACTTTAAGTTTGAGGAAGCCAAAAGAGTTTATATTGGGATAATGAGGATGTACAACCAACTTGAGCCTAAAAAGAGATCGAAAGTCTACCAAGATATTAAGGATTTGTATTATGAAAGGAAAAGTGCGGAGAAGTTCAGGAAGAAGTAGGTTTACTTTCCATAAATTTAATAAATTCAACATTTTTCTTAAGTTTTATGGTTAAAGGAATTTTTATTGTTCTGGATGGGTTGGATGGCAGTGGCAAGAGCGAGACGGTAAGGCTTTTACATGACTATCTTTCAAAAAATATCAAGTATAATGTTTTAATGACGATGGAACCGACAGAGGGCAAATATGGGAAAGAAATAAGAAGCATTTTGGCAAGTGAGAAAGACCCAAAAATAAACGGCCAAAAGATGCTTGATCTGTTTATAAGAGACAGGGAAGAGCACTTGAGAGATACGGTTGTTCCTTTCCTGAATAGATTAGATGATCATGAAGCAAACATAGTGATATGTGACAGGTATTATTACTCAACCATCGCTTTTCAAGCCACACAAGGCTTAGATATAAAAATGCTTATTGAGATAAATAAGGAATTCTTAAAGCCGGAAATTGCCTTTATAATGGACATAAAGCCGGAAATTGCATTAGAAAGGATAAAAAGCAGGGAAAAGGAAAAGTTTGAGAATATTACGTTTATGAGCAAGTTAAGAGAGAGATTTTTAGAGATGCCTAGATTATTAAATGATAATATCAAGATCATAGATGCTTCCAGAGATGTAGACAATGTTTTTGAGGATATAAGGAAAGAAGTTGATAGGCTGCTTTAGAGTAAATAATCATTTTTGCTCTTCTTCATCTTCCTCCCCTTTCATATTTTCTTTGTCAAACTCATCTAATTTTTTGTTTTTCTGCATTGTTTTATAGCTTACCGGCATTTTTCACCTCTTTCAAAGACCTGTACTTCCAAAACCATCCTCATTCCGGGTTGTAGCGCTTAGCTCTTCTACCTCCTCAAATACGGCTTCCTCGACCTTTGTAAATATTAACTGGCCTATTTTCTTTCCTTTCTCTATTTTATATGACTTATCGCTTAGGTTTATCAATGGGATTTTTATTTCTCCCCTATAGCTGCTGTCTATTGTCCCAACAGCATTTGCATGGCTTATGCCATCATTTATTGCCAAACCTGACTTGGGGCGTACCTGACCCTCATAGCCATAAGGAATTTCCAGCTTTAAGCCAGTAGGCATTAACTTGCGTTCCATCGGTTTTAATTCATATTCTTCTGCAGCATACAAGTCGACTCCTGCATCCCCCTTATGAGCATAGCTCGGCGTCGGCAGGTCAGAAAGTTTTTGCATTTTTATTGTCAGAGTCATGCTTAAAAATCCTCCGGGTCACTTGGAAATTTGTTCAAGCAAATTTCCTGTGCGCCAAAAATCGCTTTGTGATTTTTGAGTATTTTGGCGCCAACTATCGTTGGTCTCTAGAAATGAATTTTCATTAGCAAACTTATATTTAAATAATGTGGAAATGTAAAATATAGTTTGCAAAATTATTTATTTTATATAAATCGGTTCGAATTTTATTATTTTTTGACAAAATCCATTAGAGATTCTAAACTATGATCCAATATTTTTCCGTTTTCCGGGCTAATCTTCATATTTAATGTCTTGAATGAGTGCATCACAAAGGTCATATTCCATATGGTCCCATATTGCTCCAGGTTCTGCAATATTGCTATTGTTTTGCTTGTTAGTTCCTTGGGATATTTCTTTTTTTGAAATTCTTCTGCTTTTTTTAATATTTCTTCAAAAGGGATTTTTGCTTTTTCTATTTCTATCGGTTCTACTTCCATACCGGGTTTTTTGAATATTTCCTCTTCTTGCTGCATTTCAATTTCTTTGTTGATAATGAATGTCGTCATTTTGTCTGTTTTTTTATTGTAAAAGCCCAGCTGCCATGCATCATTATCCGATGTTTTCATGGCATAAGAGAAAAATGTATCTGGATTTTTTTTGTTCCAGTCTTTAAATTGTTTGCTCGGTTTTAGTTTTTCTAATGCTAGGTTTAATTCCATAAATGGGTTATTATGGAATAAATTTAAATATGTTTGGATATTACTCTATCGCATGTCAATTGCCCTAAATGTATTCCAGGAACAGAAGGATCTTAAGAATAAGCAAAGATATAGCGAGGGCTATCGCTTAGTCGGAAAACATTCTGCTGTTAAGATATGCGCTTACTGCAAAAAGGCCATAAAAGGCCAGGATGTTTGTTATAAGAATACTTTTTATGGTATAGAGAGCTGGAGATGCGTACAGATGTCTCCTACGTTCTTTTGCGACCATAGGTGCGTTTTTTGCTGGCGCGATATTGAGTATGTATGGCCTAAGTGGCAGGGTCCGGTAGATGACCCTAAGGATATTGTGGATGGCTGCATTAAGGCCCATATAGAACTGCTGCAGGGATTTAAAGGAAATTCTAAGGTGATTGAGGAGAGGCTTAAGGAAATGGGAAAACCGTTGCATTTTGCCATTAGTTTGACTGGGGAGCCAACAATGTATCCCCGGTTGCCGGAGATGATTGATTATTTAAAAGAAAAGGGCATCACTTCTTTTTTAGTTACTAATGGCACTTTGCCGGATATGATTGAGAAATTAATAGATCATCAACCTACGCAGCTGTATATTAGCGTTTATGGCTCTAATAAGGAGATGCATCAACGCACTGCAAATCCGATAACCAAGGATGCATGGGAGAAGTTGCAGCAAAGTTTGTCTATGATGCACAAATTCAAGAGGAATGTCATGAGATTGACTTTAACAAGAGGATTTAATTTTATGGATCCAGAAGGTTATGCAAAGCTTGCAGAGAAATATAGACCTATGTTCATAGAAACAAAAGGTTTTTCCTATGTGGGCCATGCTCAGGAACGCTTGGAAGTAAAAAATATGCCTTATCATGATGAAATATTGGAGTTTGCCAAGAAAATTGAGGAAAATTCCAGCTATAAAGTGATTGACAGCAAAGCTGAGAGTAAGGTTGCTCTGCTGGTAAGAGAAGATTTTGAAGGGAGGAAAATGGATTTTGAGGGTCTTTAGATTTTTATGATTTTCCCGTAAGGTCCTGGATTAATAATGTGAGTTTTCTTTATATGGTCTTTTTTATTGAAGTTCTCATGCAGATGACCGCATATGTATAGATCTATCTTATTTCTTGATACAAAGTTTCTGAAAGTCTTGTTGCCGCAATGGCTCCCCACAATTAGGTCTAGTTTTGTATTGTATGGTGGGGCATGAGTAATTAAGATTATTTTTTTGTCTTTATTTTTTCTTATTATTTTTTGGAACTTCTCGCCTGTTTTGTAGAATCCTGGTTCTATTAGTGCAAATCCAGAACCTCCATAACCAAAGAAGATGTGATTATCTTGTTTATAGTGTTTTTTATGAATAAAAATCAAATTATTGTATTTTAAACAAACTTTCTTTAAAACTTTATCAGTTTCGTGATTTCCATGAATTATTAAGATTTTTTTCTTTAACTTATTTAATTTATTTAACATAAAATCAAGACCTTGCTCAAAAATAGAAACATCTCCGGCACATATTATTAAATCTGGATCTTGCCTTTTTACCTTCGATTTTATTTTTTTGAATGCGTAAGATGAAAGATGTAAATCAGTAAAGGCTAAGAGTTTCATTTTATACTCTAATTTTTGGTTGTATTTAAAGGTTTTGTGTATTTACTTATCAATAGTGAAAAATAGAAAGGTTTATAAATGGCCATTTTTCCTTTAAACATAGTGTGATGAATTATGGCAACGCAAAATAAAGGGCAGGGGGATGGAGAAGCAGATATAGGACTAACAGAAAGTGATTTAAGAGACAGAATTGATAATGAAGCCCCAGAGAAAATTAAAGAAACATTAGGATATATAGAACGTCTTCCTCAAACTACTTATTTGTTGTTAGAACTTCCAACTTCGGGCAAGGGAATTGATATTTACGCACCTAAGAAAGCTGTAGAAAAATTGAAAAATATGTTGAATCAAGTGGGAATACGTGTTGTAAGAGATCATGAAATTACTATACCAGATATTTATACTGTCGCAGACACTATAGAAACAGCTGTTTTGAATGCCGAAGACTTTGCTAGGTATTCTTTAGGAGCTCCTGATGATTTAATCCAGTATGCTAAGGAAAGTGTCAGGGAGGGAATAAATTCTCAGCTAAGTCCACATTTAACAAAACCAAGAATAATTAATAATCTTTTTTTGGATACATTAGTTCGAACCTACGCTTCTCAAGGCCCTAAGTGAACGTTGAGTCCATCAACAAACACTATAATAATCCTCCAAAACAACCTTATCAATATTCTCAACATCCTTAACAACATACAGTTTTCCTTGTCCCAGCTCAACAATTTTCTCAGCTAATTGCTTTCCTTTTTCATTTAAATTAATTCCAATTAAAGAAATAGTTATGCCCTTGTTCCTTGCAATAGAAACTTCTTGTAATGTCTCTTTTTCCGGCTCTTTTCCTGTTGTTGGTAGTGCATCTGTTATCAAGATCAAATGTTTGGTTATATTTTCATTAGGGAACAATTCTATTGCTTTTCTTAATGAAGCTACTAAGTCTGTCTCTCTGGAAGCTCTTGCACCTACAATGTTTTTCAATAAATAAGAGAAATCTTGTGTAGGTTCTACTACTGTTTTGATTTCAGAGCCAAAAACTATCAAACCAACTTTATCTTTTTCATCAATAGCTTTGTAAGCTAATGCAATGCCTGCGCGCTTGCAGGCATCTATTTTAGCTCCCTTCATGCTGCCAGACGCGTCCAAAGCATAAACAATATACGACTGACCTCGACTTTGTCTTTCATAAACTTTAAGATCTTTCTCATGTAGTTTTTTATGTCCTCTTCTTATTGCTAATTTAACTGATTTTTTTATTGCTATGTCTCTGTATCTGTCACTTTTTTTATAATTCCTGGTATCTTCTTTAGCGCCATATATTGATGCTTTTTTATGTATTTTTTCTCCAAGAATACCTTTTGGAACTAATTTATCCAATTCCTCAAAATACATCACCAGAGAAGCTAGCTCAATGCCTTTATCACTGATCTCATTATCTCTTCCCAATAAACCTTCTTCCTTTAATTTTTCTATATTCCTTTGTATTCTAAACCTTAATTCTTTCTGGAACTCAGGAATGTTTATGTTTTTCTTAATATAATCTGGGTTATAGCCGGTTGCTAACTTTAACAAAGAAGGTCCAAAGATATGTTTAGCCATAGAATAATTTTTTACAAGCTGTTGGTAGATTAAGTCTGGTGTAAATGCATCAAGACCTTGATTAATTGAGTCACTAATCAATTTTCCTTTTTCTATAGTTTCTTTGTCATTCTCCAGAACAGATTTCATTAATTTATCTTCTTCCTGTTGTGTGGAAAGCTTGCCAGTTAATTCTTCAATATTCTCTTTTTCATGTATTTGCTGCGAGCTGTCAAAGTAAATCACCTTTTTTTTCTTCTGGAACTTCACTATCAATAATATTTTTCTCAAATTGTTCTTTTATATATGTTTCCGGGCTTTGTAGATATTTAATAGACGGTTTTAATCTTATCCTATGAGCTAAAACAGAAATAAAAACATCTTTTATGTCATCAAAAGTGACATTTTTTCTTTTATTCAATAAAGCATTTGATTGTGATCTTTCATATAAACCTAAAGAAGCACGTACAGAAGGCTTTTTCTCTAAATTTTTATCTTCTCTCAATAATCTTACAAAATGTATCATCAGTTCCAATAACTTATCACTAACATCAATATTATCAATTTTATTTCCTTTTTTTATTACTATTTCTTTTTCTATATGGATGTTCTCCGGATAACACATGTAAATTAAATCAAACCTGTCCAGCAAAACGTCTGAAAGCTTTTCTGTAGATGTGTCCTCTGGATTCATTGTTCCTATAAAGATAAGGTCAATGTCAAAATCAACATCATAACTTCCAATAGTAGCTTTCTTTTCCTCAAGAACCTGCAGTAAAGCATTTTGCACTTTCTCCGGGCACCTGTTTAACTCGTCAAAAAATAAAATTCCTTTATCTGCCTTGAAAATCTTTCCTTTGGTAAATGCCTCTATGCTTAATGGACCATACTTTAAAGCCTTAATCGGATCTATGTCCCCCAGCAAATCTTCTACTGTTAAATCTGGACTGCCTTGTATACGTATGAAGGGGGTTTTCTTGCCTAACAGCTTAGCTATATTTTTGGCCAGGGTTGTTTTCCCTATACCTGGAGAACCTACGATGATTATGTGTCTATTAGATAATAAAGCTGATTTTACTGCTTGCTTTGCCTTATCTTGCCCAATAATATCTTTAAAAGGGTCTTTTTCATTCAATAATGTTTTTATCAGTTCTTTTGTGTTCATTTTTTATATTGTAAAGACCTAGTAGTAGGTCTTGCAGTTTTATAAAGGTTGAGGTTTTGTTAAATAAATTAGAGTTAAATCAAAGAATTAAGTGAACTCATAACAACAGCTGCTACTATAGGTATCAGCAGATTATCATCTATCTTGAAACCTTTTATCTCTAAGTCTATGCCCTCAATTAACATGGAAATGGATGCGGCAATTAATGCAAACAACCAAGGCACAAAAAATACGGCTCCGAGAAATCCGGCTATGGCTCCTGCTATGGCTCCTTCAAAAAATTTTTCATTGTGGAAAGGGTGCTTTAAGTATCCATACGGCCCTACAAGCCTTGAAACTGAGTCACCTAAAGCAAGAATCATTATGGAAGCCATAGCTATTTCCTTTGGAAAAATCAAAACTACAACAAAAGCGCCAATGACATAAAACACGGCTCCTTTTCCAGGAAAATTTTCCAGGTCTTTTTTCCTGTCGAAAATCTGCAGGAAGCCGTATATTACCGGAATGTTGAATTTTCTGCTTAGAAAAGATAAGATTAATCCTATGGCAGATACTGCAAATAATATTGCTGCGCTAATTATGCTAAAGTAAAGCAAAATTACAATTATTATCCCAAGAAGCGCGTGAATTAACTGCCGTTTTATCTCTAATTTAGTCAACATTTTCTATAAAATGTATTTTATAGCAAAAAATCCTCCTATCAACAAGATAAGGAATATTATTGTAAGCAAATTAAAGTATTTGTCAATAAATTCCTTCATCTTTGGGCCAAAAAAATATATTGATGTAGCAACTAAAAAGAATCTCGCACTTCTTGATATAGTGGAGGCTATAATAAATGTCAAAAAACCTATTCCAAACAGGCCTGCACTTATCGTGATTATTTTGTAAGGGATTGGCGTAAAACCTGCCGTAAATACAACCCAGAAGTTATAAAGCTCATACTTATCTTGGATGATGTTGAATATTTCAGGAGTAAATCCCGGAATGTACGTAAAAAAAAAGTCTTTTAGAATCCCCCATAATTTTAATCCAATAAAATATCCTAAAATTCCACCTAAAACCGATCCTACTGAAGATATTAAAGCATAAAAAAACGATTTTTTCGGTTTTGAGACTGATAATGCGATCTGGAGTACATCCGGAGGTATCGGGAAGAATGATGACTCTGCAAAAGCTAAGATGAACAGAGCAGCAGAAGAATATTTCTTGTGAGACCATGAAAGAATCCAATCGTAAAGCTTTCTTAACTGCCCAAATGTGTAAAAATGGAACGATCCCAGCTTAGATTTAATGGATGTCATGCCGTATTTTTCCCCTTAATTTTTTATTTGGCCATATTTTGCAGCCTGCATCAATGACAACATTATCTGCCTTGACATTATCAGCTATTACGGCACCTAGTCTGTCTACTTTTATTTTTTCGTTCTTTACAGTTGAATAAATATTATTTTTAGCGATTATTTTTCCACTAAAATGGACATTTCTCCCAATAATGGAATCTTCAATTATAGAATTTCCATCAATTACACTAGTATCCATTATAATAGAATTTTTAATATTGCCGTTTATCAAACAGTTATTACCTATAGAACAATTTTTTATATTGCCTTTTATTTTTGAATTTTTCCCTATTACATTCCTGCCTTTTCTTATTTCCTTATCTGCCGCCAGCAAATCCCAGGGATAGCTTATCTGGAAACAAGAGGAGCTTTTTACACAATAAACGTCATTTTTTACAGAAAGCTTTTTTATTGCATCTGTAAGTTCATATTCGCTTCTTTCAGATTTTTTTATGTCTTCAAGGAGACCAAATATTTTCTCATCAAAAGAATACAAAGCGCAACTCACAATGTCAGAAACAAATTTTTTGGGCTTTTCGATAATATCGGTAAGAATGTCGTTTTTTTCCTTTACGACGCCAAACAGCTCCGGGTTTTTTACCTTCTTTACAAGAATAGAGTATTGATGCTTTGCTATCTTATTTACATCTTTTCTTGAATAGATATTGTCTCCCATCAAAAGAATGAATTTGTTTTTTATTTTATCCTTAAGGAGGGAAACTGCGTGACCGGTTCCGAGCTGCTCGCGCTGTTCAATAAATCTAATGTTCAAATCCGGATAATTTTTTTTAATGAACTTCTTAATCATGCCTTTTTTATAACCTACAACTATTATTATCTCTTCTGCAAGGTCTTTTAACGCCTCCAGGTTATATTCAAGAATTGTCTTGTTAGAAACTTTAAGCAGGGGTTTGGGTATGGTCAGAGTAAGTGGATAGGTTCTTGTTGAGCTTCCTGCTGCTAAAATTACTGCTTGCATTTTAAATAAGCTTAATACTGTTTACATTATCCTTGACATTAGAGGCCTTGATAATATTTTTTATTAAATCTCCGGCGACGGTGAATTTTCTCTTTTCTACAGCAAATATTCTCTTGTTTTTAACGAATGTCTTTTTGTGCTTTTTCTTGAAAATAGCTGCATGTTTTTCAACCTTTAATGGCGGCCCGAATACCTCTATCATTTTCGATAATTTATCATTTTCAAGAGTGTAATAGAATAATGAGCTGTCTTTAACGTGCCATAGCATATCACTTTCTATTATCTTAAATCCATAAGAAATTAATTCTTGCTCTATAAAATGGAAGGCCTTCAGCATTTTTGCACCTGCTACATCTTCTTTTTTGTTTAATGGCTTTGTTTTGAGCATTATAAGCCTGTTTTTCCGGAATTTTTTCCTTACATCCTGTTCTGTCAGAATTTTTACCTCAAAAAATTCCTTTGAGGGATTTTTCAAGAATTCTTTTGCCCTATGTTTTGCTATTTCAAATTTTTCATGATCTAAAGCAGCGGCGGCATTCCTGTCTTTTTGGACAGGGTCAATTACGACTAATGGGCTAGTCAGTTTTGATTTATTTATTTCCATCAAAACATCTTTTCCTTTATAATATCCTTTAACATCAATAATTTCTTTATCTTTCCATCTGGGTATCGCCTTTATTAATTTTAAAAAAGAGCCATAGTAAATTGTCAATATTTCGCAAACATAACCGGAAAAGCCGCGGATATAGCTTTCAGCCCCATAAACCTTTGCTGCTTTAAAGAATTGTTTTGTGAGCCTTACCTCATCAACCAGTTTTTTATGCTTTAATACGAAATCTGAATGTAATGGGCTTACGTCAGTTATGTTCTTTGCCTGCTCTGACCTCTTTATTTCCAATATTGGAACTATCTCAAAGGTAAATTTCTGCTGTCTTATCTGGAAATAATCTCTTGAGCCATGCAATCTTATTATTTTGAAATGCTTTTTAAGAAATTTTTCAAGCATATCTGACAGCTTATTGCTTTTATCCTTGAATCTGCTATAGTTGAATTTGACAAAAATATCTGCATCAAAAGTCTTTAGCCATGTGCCTTTTGCTCCTGATCCGGCAAGAACAGCTTTTGCTCCTTTCATTCCTTTATTTATCTGGGTTATTATGCTGTTGGATTTATCGAGTATTTCTTTTTCATATTTCTCACTTGGCCTTATCTCCAATATTACTTCTGAAAGCAACTTTTTCATATCATTTTGTTATTTTCGTCAATATAAAAAGATTTAGTTTTGTGCGTGCCCGCACACTAGCGTATGAGGTATTTTCAATACAACAAAACTTTCGTGCGGTACGAAGTACTGCACACCGTTGTACGGGAACGTACAACTGTTTTACAGCAACGTAAAATCTGGCACGCAAAATTTTACGATAACTATTTATATGTGCTTTTTAAGGAAAAAGTAAAGGAGGTATATTAATGATCAGTGTTTTGCTGCTTTTGACTTATTTGGCGATTATTCTGTTGATTGGCTTATTGACGTCTATTATCAGTCATAAGTTTAAAATTCCGAATATTCTGATGCTTTTGCTGATAGGTGTAGGGCTGGGAAGAATAGATTACAGGGGAGGACCCCTTATAGAGTTTCCAGAGCTTTTTATTACCGGTATAAGCATAATGGCTTTGGTCATGATTGTTTTTGATTCAGCTTCCAGGTTTAGCTTAAAGAAAATAGATTATTTTTCGTTGCATACCCTATGGCTTTCTCTTGTTTTTCTTGTTTTTAACTTGATTTTCTTAACAGCTTTTACCATGCTTATTTTCGATGTAAAATCTATCTTTCTTGCTTTAATTTTTGCAGCGTTGATGGCAGGCACTTCTCCAGCAGTAGTGCTGTCAATGTTTAAAAATGTGAAAAATAAGGTGTTTGATTTTTTAGGCCTGGAATCTTTGCTAAATACGCCATTGGTTGTTTTGATGCCATTCATTATCCTGGATCTGAAGACGACGTTAAAGGATGAGCTCATAATAGCAACATTCATAGATCAGTTTGTGCCTTTATTGCAGCAGTTTGTTGTGGGTGTCGGGGCTGGAGTTCTGGTCGGATTGATTATGTTCAAATTCATGAGAAAGGCGTATTCAGCTGTTTTATCGCCTTTGGCAGTAGTTACCTCTGCTTTACTCGCCTACATCATTGCAGAGAATTTGGGTGGTAATGGTGTTTTAGCTGTTACTTCGATGGGATTTCTGTTCGGTAATGTTTATTTAAAACAGAAATTTCAGCTTAAAGAGTTTGCTTCTGTCTTTTCAAATTCTTTGGAAATATTGGTTTTTGTTCTTATAGGCATCGTAATTGCAATTCCATTTTCTAATGAATTTTTAATGAAATCCATTTTATTGTTTGCATTGTACCTAGTTATTAGGTTTGTTTCAATACTGTTTTCATTGAGGGGCATGGATTTTACCTTAAAGGAGAAAATATTCATGTCATTGAATGCGCAAAAGGGAATTGCGGTTGCTGTTGTCGTGTTTTCCCTTGCCACCCTGCAAATAGAAGGCATGCAAACCATACTTAACCTTTCATTGGCCTTTATGCTTTACTCCATTATTTTATCTTCTCTTGTTTTTAGGACGGCAAATTTTTTTATTAAGGATATTGTTGAGAGGTAAGGTTGTTTATTTTTGAGAATTATATCAGTAAAAGTTATAAGCAGATATACGTTTCCAAACTTATGCAAACTATCTATAAGCCCTTAGGCAGAGCAATCACAAAGGAACTTAATAGGAATGATTTTACTCCCACTTTCTTGTCACCGCATTTAGCAAGTGTCATGGGCTTTGATAGTGGAAGTAAAAATCTTTCCAGCGGATTTGCTGAGTATCTCCGTAATGTTACAGGAGGTTATGTATATGGCAAACCTAATTTTCCTAGAGATTCAGAACATGGCTTGGAAAGGTTATCCATCTTGATGGATGCACTTAATTTTTCAGAAAGGTATCCAAATATAATAGATAAAATAAAGGAAATTGATGAGAGACTGGAATACCCTCCACTGGAAGATAAAAGAGTATCATATGATCAACTCAAAGCTGCATACGAAGCAATGAAAAATGGTCAAGAATCACCAGCAAAAGGTATAGAAGCTATCGTTTAATTATTTCTTTAGTTTTGAGATTAAGAGGGTGATTAGAAATTCAATTACTCTTTCACAATCTTCGCAACACTTACCAATTTATCGTTTTCATGCAGGTTAATCAATCTTACTCCTTGCGTGGTCCTTCCTATGATGCTTATCTGGGAAATTGCCATTCTTATCGTAATTCCGTTTTTCGTTATGAGCATTATTTGGTTTTCGTCTGTAACCGAGTTTATGGAAACAACTTTACCATTCCTTTCGGAACAAATAATATTTCTTACGCCTGAACCGCCGCGGCTGATTAACCTATATTCGGATATTGCAGTTCTTTTTCCATAACCATTCTCTGTAACAGTAAGCAGTGTTTTGTCTTCTGTAGCAACGACCATCCCTATAACCCTATCATCTGATGACAGTCTAATGCCTCTTACACCTCGTGATGATCTTCCAGTAGTCCTGACATTATTTTCATTGAACTTTACTGCTATGCCATTCCTTGTGGCTATGATTATTTCTTTGCTTCCATCTGTAAGCTTTACATTAATTAACCTATCATTAGTGTCTAGCGTAATGGCAACTATTCCCCCCCTTCTTGGATTACTATACGCAGCAAGGCTTGTCTTCTTTATCGTTCCATTCTTTGTCGCCATAATCAGGTATTTAGTGCTATCAAATGCTTTTACCGGCACGTATGCAGTGACTTTTTCATCACTTTTAAGATTTAGTAAATTAACTATGGCCTTTCCGCGAGCTTGACGAGATGCTTCAGGTATATCATAGACTTTTACCCAATGCACTTTTCCTTCATTTGTAAACAAGAGGATATAGGAATGTGTACTTGCAATGAATATATCTCTTACAAAATCCTCTTCCTTTGTCGTTGTTGCTATGAGGCCTTTACCGCCGCGCTTCTGCTGCCTGTAAGTCTGTAGAAGCTGCCTCTTTATGTAGCCAGAATGAGTAATTGTAATGACGCAGTTGCTCTCCTCTATGACGTCTTCCATTTCAAAGCTTTGCGCTTCTGCCTCTAAAATCTCGGTTTTTCTATCATCTCCGTAATTTTGTTTCAGCTCTAGAAGTTCTTTTTTTATTATATCAAGAATTTTTTGTGGTAATCCTAAAATAATCTTTAATCCTGCTATCAATTTCAGCAAATCTTGGTGTTCTTTCTTGACTTTTTCCTGCTCCAAAGAAGTTAAACGCTGCAACCTCATCTCCAGGATTGCTGTACTTTGTTCTTCTGAAAGGCTAAAATTAGATATTAAGCTGGTTTTAGCATCCTCCACTGAATGGGATTCCTTAACCAGTTTTATTGTTTTATCAAGATTATTTAATGCTATAATTAAGCCTTCCAGAATATGGGCTCTTTTTTGGGCTTTGTTTAAATCAAATAAAGTCCTTTTCCTTACAACATCTTTCCTATGCTCTATGTAATAATGGATTAACTGGCTTAAATTAAGGACTTTAGGGACATTATTCACCAAAGCCACCATAATGATCCCAAATGTAACCTGTAAGCGAGAATGCATGTAAAGCTGATTTAAAAGAACATCAGTATTTACATCTTTTTTTAATTCAATAAGTATTCTTATCCCGTGCCTGTCAGATTCGTCTCTTATATCTGAGATGCCATTTATTTTTTTGTCTCTTACCAGGTCAGCAATGTGGGTTATCATCTCTGCTTTGTTTACCATATAAGGTATTTCTGTAACAATAATTCTTTTTTTGTCTTTTATGTCTTCTATCCGTGTTTTTGCCCTGACGATTACCTTACCACGGCCTGTTTTGTAAGCGGCTACGATCCCATTTTTACCGCAAATAGTTGCTCCGGTTGGAAAGTCCGGACCTTTGATGCTCTGCATTAACTCTTCTATGCTTATATCTGGATTATCTATTTGTGCTATTACCCCCTCAATTATTTCTGACATGTTATGCGGGGGTATGTTTGTTGCCATACCTACTGCTATTCCGGAACTGCCATTTACAAGAAGATTTGGAACTTTCGATGGCAGAACTGTCGGTTCTTTTGCAGAATTGTCAAAATTCGGTATAAATTTAACAGTTCTTTTTTCTATATCCTGCAGCATTTCTTCTGCAAGTTTTGTTAGGCGTACCTCCGAATATCTCATCGCTGCAGCATTATCTCCGTCAATGGAACCAAAATTGCCCTGACCATCAACCAGCATGTACCTTAATGAGAAATCCTGGGCCATCCTGACCAAGGTGTCATAGATAGATGCATCTCCATGTGGATGAAATTTAGCCATACAGTTTCCAACTACATTTGCAGATTTCCTGTATGGTTTGTTATGCAACAAGCTGGATTCAAGCATCGTGTATAAAACACGCCTATGCACTGGCTTTAAGCCGTCTCTTACATCTGGCAAAGCACGTCCAACAATAACTGACATAGAATAATCCAGGTAAGACTGCTTCATCTCATCCTCTATTACTCTTTGGATTATAGTGGTTCCTGAGTGGGTATTTTGCTCTTTTTCTGAGCTGTTTTTTTCGTCTGTTTTTTCATCCATTTTTTACATAGAAAAACGTATTTTTCTCGACGATAAAAGGTATATTTGATGCTTTATAAGTATTACTATTTTTAGACTTTATTTTCTATATGGAAAAGAAATAGACTTTATTTAAGTTTTTATCATATTTTTTCAGAAGATTATAGTTTTTGAAGGGTATTTGAACGGACAGAAAATGACTTCCCACAATATACACATCTTTTCTTGTTTTTCTCAGAAATAGGTTTTAGTGTCTGATACTTCATCTTATTCCTGCACTTGGGGCATTGCAAAAGAAACATCATTTTCAACAAGATATCTTATTATCCCTTTTCCTTCTTTTTGTTTTCTTCCATTGAAGCTTCTAAGAGGTCTTTTGGCCCTTCATCTGATGATTTTTCTTTTTCTTCATCCTTTTTTTTATCTCCCTGCCCTTCTTTTTCCGGGTGCAATATTTTTTCTACCTTTTCATCTACCAGTTTCTCTTCCTCTTCACCCAATTTAATTCCAGAACCTTCAAATTTTTTCTTTTCCCCTGATTGTGAGTCTTTTTCTTTTATTTCTTGGAGCCTTTCTCTTTCTTGCTCCAGTTCTTCTTCTGAGGGCTCATCAACAACCTCCAAGTCACCAACTTTTTCTTCTATTACTTGCGTTTTAGGTTTTTCATCCTTCTTTTTCTGTTTTTCAAAATCAATTCTATTTCCTTCTTCATCTAATAGTCCCGGCCCTTTTTGAAAAGTCTCCAACCTTTCTAAACCTTTCTCGCTTTCGCTCGAAAGTTTGCTTAATTCCTCATATTTTTGTTTTTCTTCCTCTGCTTTTGCTTTCTGCTCTTCTTTGATTTGTTTAATCTCCGTTTCCTTATTCTCAATCTCTTTTGCTATGCTTGCAAAGTCCTTAAACACTTCCTTTAATTTTTGTTCCGGAAGATCAAAATACTCAAAGAACTTTTGAGTCAGCTTTATTAGATTAGTTCTTCCATGCTTCTGTCTGGTTATATAACCCATTTCCTCAAGTTCTTTTAAATGATCATAGGCCTTATTTGTCCTTATATTGATAAGATTGGATTGTTTAATGGGATACTTAAATGCTATAACTGCGAGCGTTTCCATTATAGTTTTGCTTAGTTCCGTCTCTGTGACAATTTTCTGAACCAATGGTAAAAATTGTTCGCGAACAGTGAGCTTCCAGGAATCCCCTTCCTCAATAATCATCACACTAGAATTTTTATCGTCGTATTCTTTCTTCAATTCTTCTAATGATTTTTGTATATCTCCAGTTTGGGCATCAGACAACCTAGAAAGTTCTTCCAGACTCATCTTCCTGCCAGAAGAAAATAGCAATGCTTCCAATTTATTTTTCAGCATATTTTGCCCTGTTTATTAAACTAAACTATAAATCCCGTTTTCTTTCTTTATTTTGTTTTCTTTTATTAAAGCATTCAAAATCGTTTCCAGCTCTTTTTCAGGTATACCTGTAGCTTTTGAAAGATTTTCTTCGCTTAGTCCTCCGGGCGCCAATGATACAAGAATTGTATTACTTGCAGCTTTATTAAGATTTTTCCTTAAAAAATCATTTTCATTTTTCTGATTTTTTATTATCATATCTACCTCATGCAATCGAGCTTGTAAATCATTTACCAGATTTTCCACTGTTGATTTTTTCATGACAAACTCTTCTGGCTTGGTTATCTCTACAGAAGAAGGCATATAATCAAAACAAAAAGCTATTAATTTAGGTATTCCTTTAATGATCATATCCAGTTCAACAAAAGTTGCCCATAATTTTTCTTTTTCAGCTGCTTCTGAAAACTCCGAGTTTAGAATTACAAGATCGGAGTCATTCTTTATTTTATCAACATATATTCTTAGCGTTTTTTCTACATGCTCCTTCGGTTTGCCCAATATTTCGATTATAATTCTACATCTAATATGGGCCTGCTCTGCAATTAATTTTTCTTCTGGCATGAGTTTCTAGAATGGAGTTAGGTTTAAAAATGTTTTGATGTAGAATTAATTGATTTGTAGTCAGTAATGCGTGACAAAAAATTGATGATTATATAAGAAATTTTTTAAAAGTGGCTTAATTTCTATCTAGTATGACTAATATTATTCATTGGCTTTTGCCAAAAGAGGAAAAATTCTTTTTGATGCTCAGAGACCAGGCTTCTAATGTTGTTGAGGGGGCTAATGAGTTCAAAAACCTCATTGATAACTATAACTCTTTAAGTGATGTGAAGAGGGGAGAGCTAGTGAAAAAAATAAAGGAGATAGAGAGTAAGGGGGATAATATTGTTCATAAGATAATTGGAAGTTTAGATAAGACATTTGTGACACCAATAGATAAAGAAGACATTCATAATTTGACTTCCCTGTTGGATGATGTTATAGATTTGATATATGCTGCTTCTATCAGGCTGAAGATTTTTAAGATAAAGATAGTTGACGTGCACATGAAATCTTCAGCGGATATCATTCAGGATACTATCAAAAAAATAGAGATGGGAGTAATTGGAGTAAGTAAATTAAGAAGTATGAACAGATTTTACATCGATATACACACACTTGAAAATAAGGCAGATGACCTGTACCATAAAGCACTTGAGGACTTATTCAACAACAGGAATCCGGTCGTGATAATAAAATACAAGGAAATTTATGATTTCTTGGAAGATATAACAGATAAATGTGAGGATATTGCAAATGTCATAGAAAGCATAGTGGTGAAGCATGCTTGATTTATTTTTTATGTTAGTGGTTTTTACTGTAATTCTTGCTTTGATTTTTGATTTTGGTAATGGTTTGAATGATGCTGCAAATGCTATTGCTACCGTAGTCGCTACAGGGGCCTTGCCATTATGGGCTGCTGTCTTGATGGCGGCTATAGGGAATTTTGCCGGTGTATTTATTTTTGGTGTTGCGGTAGCTACAACCATAGCTAAAGGTCTAGTTGATCCATCAATAGTGACTGTTTATGTAATACTTGGAGGCCTAGTAGGATCTATCTTATGGGTATACGTTGCATCCTATAAAGGTATTCCAGTTTCGGCATCACATTCTTTAATTGGTGGTTTTGTAGGGGCTGCCTTTGCTAAAGCAGGTTTAGAATCATTGCAAATGGCAGGTATTTCTAAGGTTCTGATTTTCATAGTTGTTGCTCCGGTTTTAGGCATGATTGGCGGATTTTTGTTTTTTACTTTGATTATGTGGGTTTTTAGAAGAGCTGATCCCAGAAAGATGAACAGATGGTTTAGACGCCTGCAGCTTATTTCAGCTTCATCCTATGCCATAACTCATGGAGCGAATGATGCACAAAAAACAATGGGGCTTATTGCAATACTATTGTTTAGCACCGGATTCTTGGGAGATGAATTTTTTATTCCGTTGTGGGTCATAATTGCATCCTATACAGTAATTTCTCTGGGAACTTTAGCCGGTGGCTGGAGAGTAATAAAAACAATGGGAGTTAGGTTGACGAAATTGAGGCCTGTCCATGGATTTTGCGCAGAAACTGCTGGTTCGATAGTTCTAGCTTTTACAAGCATAACCGGAATCCCGGTTTCAACAACTCATGTAATAGCAGGCTCAATAACAGGAGTTGGAGTGACAAGAAGGCTATCTGCAGTAAGGTGGCCAATAGCAAGAAAAATGGTATGGGCGTGGATCTTGACAATACCTGCTGCTGCAACTGTTTCCGGAGTTAGTTATTTTTTTATTAGTCTGTTTATTTAATCAACGCCTCCATATCAGCACAATATTTATCAAAACAGATAAAATAATCAGGAATATTGGCACCAGATTTTTTGCTTTTTCCGTGGTTGATTCATAAACAAAACCATAATTGGGCATCAAAATGTTATTGGCAGTGATTATATTTTCATTGGCAGTTTTTTCATCTTCTATATTTTTATTTGATTGAGTATGTATTACTATGTCCTTTGTTATTTCATTGTTTGTTTTTTGATTGTCTTTATTGACCAGAACTTTAATTTTATAATTTCCATCTTCAGCTTCCTCAACCACGTTGATTAAATCAACAATATGCAATGAGTTTGCTTTTAGAATGAATTCTTTCTTATTTTCTTCTCTGTCCCCTGAATAAGATTTTGAGCCGCGATATACATAGCTCCATAATTTTATAGGTATGTCGACATTATTGTTGTTGTCTAATACTACTCTAGTTTTAAATTCTTTATCTACTTCTATATTTTCGTTAAAATCTTGTATGTCGAAATTGAATTTTTTGGCAGAGAAAGGCTTGGATTCAACTATTTTAACCTCACACATTGAGTCAGTTAAATCTTCAATCTCAACAACTTCTTCGTCTTCAGAATCTAAGCCGCGAGCTATTATAGTATAATCGTCGTCATCAAATTCTTCATCGCAATTTGGCTTTATCTGTACAGGTATTGTCAAAGAGTAATTCGTGTATTTTAGTTCCAGATTTATTTTTGATTGCTTGCTCAACCTTTCTCCTTTATTACTTTCTATCCATACTGCAATACTTTTTTTATTGGTATTGCCTTTGTAGGCATTTAACTTTATCCTTATTGTCTGTCCAAATTTTGCTTTTTTATCCTTGCCCAAATCAAAAATCTTTTCTATATCAATAGAAGAATCTTCCCTTAAAGGTTTTCCTTTTATGGTTATAATTCTTGTATCAAAATTATTTTTTGAGTTAGTATCGTTACACTGTACAGTTACATTAGAATCCATAAAATAAGATTTTCCTTCCTCTAAATTGGGTGTGAATTCACTTGAAGTTCTCTGCCGGGTTATAGATTGGTTAGTAAATGGTTTATACTCCCTTATCAATTTACCATTAAGGTCTTCTATTTTAGCTCTCAGGGTAAAATTAGTTTTCTGCCCAGATATTTTTGATGTCCTTATCCTAAAAGAAAATTCCGAGGAATTGTCAAATACAGTTTTTGCAAGAATGAATTCTACCGCATAGTCGCAACCCGATAATAAGCTCCCATCATTAGCAAAACCTGGAGTGGGATTTGCTTTATGCAGGCTTCCATTTAAATATGCCCAACTTAAATCCTCTGTAGTTTTATTGTAAGTCTTTTTATCAATAAGGTTTCCATTGGTGTCATAAAGATATATTGTTTCTCCATCATTTTTTAAACCATTTCCAATGGCGCCATCATCAACATAAAGCCTTATTGCATCACTACTTACATTAAAATTATTATAGACGCGGGTTTTATCATCGGTTATTATTGCATATCCAAATGCAGGTATTATAGTTCCTTCTTTATTGAATAAACCACCTTCAATGATATCAATATCACTATCATCTCCGATGCTCCAATTGCTTACATTAACTTCTACGCTATCATTATTATATATCTCTATCCATTCATTTAAGGACTCATCTGTAATATCGCCAGGAGGGTTAGCCATTATCTCATTAATAATCATCGCATTAGAAATCTGCATTGAAATTATAAATAATATTAAATAAATAATTTATAGATTAAAAAGAGTGATGGATAAAAGAAAAATAAACTGGTTGATTTTACTATTTACTATAGTTTATACTGTTGGTGCGGGAATTTATTTTCTTAGTATTGGTAATTATGAATTTTTATTGTACGTTGGAATTTTAGGTGTTTTGATAGTATCAATGATTTTTTTGCATAAAAAATTTAAATTTAGTTCATGGGTTTTGTTTGGAAGTAGTTTATGGGGTATTTTACATATGTTAGGGGGAGGTTTGTATATCAAGGGAACTAGACTCTATAATTATATTTTGTTTGATCTTTATAGCGGAGAAATTCCGGGCATGCAAATTTTAAAATACGACCAGTTTATGCATTTTTATACATATGTTGTGATGACTTTTATTCTGTTTTACATCATAAAGAATTATTTGAAAAAAGACGCCAATTGGAAAGTTATTTTCGCTATATTGATTTTGGCAAGTGTAGGAGTTGGGTCCATGAACGAGATTATTGAATTTATTCCTGTTGTATTCTTTGACAACACTGGAGTTGGAGGATATCATAATACTTTATTAGACATTATTTTTAACACACTGGGAGCAATTGTTGGTGTTATATGGTTGAATTGGAAAAGGAAGTTGGTTTAAATAAAGAAATTTAAATAGTTCTTGAAATTACTGATTCTATGAAATCAAAAAAAATTATTACAAAAAGCAAACAAGGGAAAAAGAACCGAGCGGCCGGAGCTAGATTTGAATTGAAAGTTAGAAATAATCTAGAATCTGAAGGATGGATTATAGATAAATGGACTAATAATT
>JADFJW010000003.1 GCA_022565235.1 Nanobdellota archaeon
AACCAAGAATCATCGCTTCAATCTTTAATGTCACTTCTCCCAGAAAAGGTGATGTGATTAACTTTACTGCAAACGCTACTGATGATACTGCTTTAGATACTTGCATATTCTACATGAATGGCACGACTGGTGGCATATTCAAGGTTGAGAATGAAAGCTTCCCCACACAACCAACTTCTGGACAATGCTCTCAAAACTGGACTATTGATTTAATCAGGGGAAATGTAATTAACTTTACAACTGTAGTTAATGATACCTCAACAAATGTTGCTGGCGGTAATTTAAATCAATCAGAGCAGATAATAACGGTAGCCGATTTCATAGCAACTGTAAGCATAGGAATAAATAATTCTGCGCCAAAGATAAATGAGGTTATTAATGTAAGTTCCAATACAACAGATCTGGATAATCTTGCCTGGTGTTTAATTAAGCATAACGGGACTGCAGATGGCAGCTTTACAAACAATACTTTTGAACTTTCCGGAACAGATGGCTTTTGCTCTGACCCTATAAGCATTACTTTAGTCAGGGGCAATGTGATTAACTTTACCATAGAAATAAATGACAGCCTAGGTGGGATTATCTATGAGAATTCCACTAAGGTTACAGTTACAAATACACCGGCACCGCAAGCTAGTATCATATTTCCGCCAGATGACTTTAAGACTAATAAACTACCTTTGGACTTGAATGTAACGTTTGCTGCTGATCCTGATAATGATGTTATCAATATAACTTATTATATTGATGGTAAGATAAATCAGACACAAATAGAATTAAACACAACATTTAATGCTTCTGATGGAGTTTATATTTTGAATGTTAGCTTGCATGATAATGTTATACCTGTTGAATATAGTATTAATGTGACTATTAACTTTACTATCGATACTGTTGTTCCGGTTGTTAATACAAGTTTGAATCAAACAACAAATATTGGGTTTGGTGATGTCATAAATTTAACAGCTAATGTTACTGATGGTGTTGATCTAAGCTTCTGCCAGATTATTATTAATCAATCCGGTCCAAACGACTTAGAATTCATTAATATATCACTTTCAGGAACAACTGGACAATGTTCTAAGTCATCTACTGTAACTTTAGTCGGTGGAAACGTAATTAATTATACCATTAGGGTTAATGACACTGCTGGCAACTTTAGGACTAATGATACTATAATTACTGTTGTAGATAAAATAGCTCCAGTTATAAACGGCACCTTGAATAAGTCCTTATCAAATATCTTGCAAAATGATGTAATTAATGTGAGCTTTAATGCAACCGATGAAATTGAATTAAGCGATGGGACTATAATTATTAATGAGACTGGATTTAATAGGTACTTTAACTTTAGTCTTGAAGGAAAAACAGCGGCAGGATTCAGCCAGAACTTTACCATTAACTGCACAGCAGGCTGCGTTATAAACGTTACAGGAAGGGTAAATGATACATCAGGGAACATAAAACAGAATGAAACAATATTTACAGTCACAGAAGAAGAAATACCACCTGGAACTACGACAACCACTACAACAACCGGGGGCGGAGGAGGCGGAGGCGCTCGAGGAGGCGGCATCGTACTTCCGAAAAAAGATTTCTCAGTAGATCTAAACACGATAAAATCCAGCATATTGCAGGGAGAAACAAAAACAACGACATTGAGAGTAAAAAATACTGGAGGTACAAAGCTTCAATTCTCCGTTGAGATACAAAACCTTGGTAAATTTATTGAGGTTAGCGATGATTCTTTCGAGCTTGGACCGGATGAGTCTAAAACTATTACTTTCTCCTTTACAGCATCAGAAAATGAGCTGCCCGATGTTTATAGTGGAAAAATAGTAATTAAAGCTGATGGGATTGAGAAGAGCATAATAACAATAATAGAGGTAACGGAAAGAAAAGCATTATTTGATGTCAGTATAGCTGTGGATAAGAATTATAAAAAAGTTCTAAAGGACCAGGAAGTTAAGATAGATATCGATCTGACAAATCTTGGTACTCTTGCACCTGTAGACGTTGAATTATTTTATGCAATAAAAGATCTGGATGAAAATATTATTGTCTTTAAAACAGAAAGCCTGGCAGTAAATGATAGGCTGACTGTAAGCAGAAGCTTACAAATTCCGAATGATCTTGAGGTAGGCAAGTATATAGTCTATGTCAGGGTTTTATACAATGACCAGATTGCAGCGAGCAGTGATTTGTTTGAGGTTGTGGACATTCTTCCGGGGCTCGGTGGATTAGGTGCCATAAAGACAATAGGCACAATAGTTCTTGCACTAGTCTTACTGTTACTGGTTATTAATGGACTCTACTATTCAGATATATTAAGAGAACAACAAAGAGAACAATTACAAAGAAAAGTACAGGAATTCCTAGCCAAGAGAAAAGAAAAAATCATAACACGACCAAAAGAAAGAGTTCTAGAGACCAAGGAAGGGTTGCAAATTCTTTTAGAAAAACCAAAACAAAAGATTAGCAAGGTCATGGAGACAATTAAGGTAGTGCCGAGAAAGACACCTGAACAGAGGATAATAAGTGAAAAAGAACTTGAAATAAGGAAAATTTCGTCACAAATTGAGGAGTGGGAGAAGAAAGGCTATGACTCCACAATGCTGGAGCTTGAAATAAAAGCATTGGAAGATAAAGAACTAGGAAAACAAATTGAAAAATTAAAAGAGTGGAAGAGTAAAGGTTACAACACTTTTATACTGGAAGAGAAGATCAAAAACAACTATAAAAAAGATTTAATGAGGAAATAAATTGGACATTAACGAACTCAAGAAAGATGTTGAAGCCTTTGGCAAGGGAGTAGAAAGACTTGAGCAGCTTAAAGCGCAGTTTGATAAGATTAATACTTCCGGCCATAAAGATGAAGCTAAGGAAATAGAGAGCATGCTGAAGAACGTTTCAGCTATACCTGAGCTTGAAGTTAAGATTGTTAAATTGAAAAATGCTGTTCAAAGGAAAAATAGTAAATATACTAAAAAAACTGAATTTAAGGTAAAACTGCAGCAAAGAGAAGAAAATATTCTAAAAGAAAAATATGAATCTGAACTAAAAGCTAAAATGGTGGAACTGGAGAGGAAAAATTCTCTATATTTAGCAGAAAAAGAAAAAGGAATAACGGATAAAGTAAAGGAGAATAATCTTAAATATCTAAAAGATAAAGAAACCCTTATCAGAAATGAAGCCTTGACCAATTTGGAGAAAGAAAAAGAACTTTTGAAAGACAAAAACGAATTGGAAATTCAAGGTAAAATTAGAGACATGGAAATTAAAAATGCAGATTATTTAAGAAATAAGGAGAATGAGTTAAGGGCTGAGAACGAAACATCCGGAAATGATTTCTATGAAAAATTACAGGATAAGGAGAAACAGTTAAAAAAAGTTCCGGAAATCGAATTCACTAAATCGAAAGTGCCGCAAATTGAACAAACAAAAGATCCTCAGGAAAATAAGCATGAACAGGATGATTCAGTAAAGCATGAACCAGATAACAAATAATTATTCAATTTTAAAATTTCCAGCAGGCAAAGCCCTTATTATCTCGTCCAAACTTAAACCCTTGCCTAATTTATAATTTATTTTCTTTGCAACGCTGCTTACCTTTTCATTTCCTTGTTTTAAGGTAATATATTTTTCACAATTTTTCTTGATTGCCTCTAAAGGACCTGACATTATCGCTCTGTCTTTTGTAATTCCTACAGCTAAATTAATTTTGTTTTCTGTATAATCAGTCTTGCCGTAAATCATAAATGCTCCTTTCCCCATATATTCTCCGGCTTTTGTTTTTTTGCTTACTTGGTCTGGCTTGACATAGAAGACATCTGATGTCTGCAAGCCCAATTTCCATGTTCTTGAAAATGTGCAGACAGCATCAGCAGCTTCTTTGATAGTAGAAGTAGGAATTTCCTTGTCCTCTGCCTTGATAACAAAGAAAGGGCTCCCTGACATATCTGTATGCAGGACTAAATCATTTTTATCAGTATGTTTTTTGATTACAATTTCATTGGAGGTAGCATCTCTTCCGCCGATGACAAGAAATCCATCAGAAGAAATAAACCAGCGAAACTTCTCATACCATTCTTTATCCCTCTCAACTATTCTATTTTCTTTTTCTTCTGCTGCTAATTTCTCATTTTTTTCCTCAAGATTTTTCAGTTTCTTGATGCCCCGCTTCAAAGCTTCCTCTGCACCCTTGATCTTCTTTTTCATCTTTTTGGCCTTTTCATAGTAATCAGATGCATTTTCCTCTATAGATTTCTTCAAATCCAGGACTAATCTTGTCATGAAATAAATAGTTATGAAAAGTTTTTATAAGCTTTTCTTAATTATTAATACAAATATTTATAAAACCTAAATCCAAGAAAAGCAATATGCCAGAACAACCGCAACAACAAGCGCCTCAACAGCAGATGAGTGAAGAGCAAGTTAAGGTCCTGCAGGAAAAGCTCAAGAATATGTCTCCTGAGGAATTAAAAGAATTTCAGAAAAAACAATGCATTTTTTGCCAGATCATAGCCGGGAAAGTGCAGTCAAAAAAGGTCTATGATGATGAAGAGGTAATTGCGATCCTTGATGTCAATCCTGCTAATCCGGGGCATCTTCTGATCATGCCCAAGGAACATTACTCAATAATGCCTCAAATCCCTGAAGATGAAGTAGGGCATATTTTCATGGTCGCTAAGGCTCTTTCTAATGTTTCATTGAGGGCATTGGAAGTGCAAGGCTCTAACATCATTGTAGCAAACGGTGTCGCTGCCGGGCAGCGCGCCCAGCATTTCATGGTGCATTTAATACCAAGAAAAGATAATGACAATATAAATTTCCAGATTCCGCAAAAAAATATTCCAGAGCAGGAATTGAAGAAAATAAGGGATTTATTGTCAAAAAATTTGGGTACAAAGGCAAAAGAGCAGGGAATGCCGCCTGTGCCGGTAATTCCCACAGGAAAAAGGGTTGTAGAGGCTGAGTTCAAAGAAAAGAAGCCCGGTAAAAAAAGGGAAGTGGAAAAAGAGACTAAAAATAAAGAAACAAAAAAAGAAGTAAAAAAATCAAGTGAAAGTGGAATCAATCTTGATGATATAGCAAAAGTCCTGGGTGCGAGATAAAATGGCTGATAAAACTAGAGAAAGCTGCTTGATATGCCAGATCGTCGCAAACAAAGTTCCATCACATAAGGTTTATGAGGATGATTTAACACTGGCTGTTTTGGATGTAAACGGAGCTAATCCTGGGCATTGTTTTGTTATTCCAAAAAACCATTATCCTATTATTGAGCAAGTGCCTGACCAGGAACTCGCGAATCTTTTTGGTGTGGCAAATAAGATTTCCAGCTCAATATTCGAGAATTTAAAAGCCCAGGGAACAAACATATTTGTTGCAAATGGAATCCCGGCCGGCCAGACCGTAGCTCATTTTGTGATTAATGTCATACCAAGAAAGGAAAATGATGGCATTAACTTACAATGGAAGCCTAAACAATTAACTCAGGAAGAGATGTCAACTGTTGAGCTTAAGCTTAAAGAGCAAATAGAGAATATTGGTGTGGGAAAGATCGAACCCATAGAGGGGTCAAAAACTTTATCGGGGCCAGTACAAGCAGGCACACAACCTATATCGGAGGATGATGAAGATGAAGATTATATCTCCAGGCAGATGAATAGGATACCTTAAACAATGAAAAATGAATTTTTCAAGTATAAAAATATGAGAAATATTTTTATACAATCAAAAACACCAAATTACCATAAATCAAAGTAATAACATAGGCAGCAAAAAAACTAGGGACAAAAGGAATCCCTTCTTTGATTAATATCCTCTTTACCTTGCCTCTTTTATAGAACTCTATCAATTTCTTAATTTTCTTTTTCTCTATTCCCAGGTCTTTTGGTCCGGTTATGTATTTTCCATCCACTTTAACATCTTTGGCGATCCAGTCTCCCTCAGTAAGCTGCTGCGGCTTAACATACTTCAGCATGCATATATTTTCAACAGCTTTAATGGAAATCCAAAGGTAAAATGTCAATACTGAAACAATCGCAACATAAAACATCATCAGCTTAACTAAATTATCCTGGATAAATAGACCGACTAAAATTAAAATTATGAATAAGATAAATACTGCCCTTTTTGATAATATAACTTTCTTATTTTTTATGGATTTCTTAAATTCCTCAACAAATTTCTTTCTATTCCTAAAAATAGAAAAAACAGCCCATAAAATCCCATACAAGGCCCCTAAAAGCAAAGCATTGATTAAAAACCCAAAAAGGAAAAATTGTCCGGAAAAGAAGTCTATTCCAATTATAGCTCCCAAGCCCATCAATATCTTGCTGTCGCCGCCACCCCATTGGCCTGTATAAAACATCATCCATGCTATTACAAAGAATATTGCAAATCCTACAATACTAGCCAGAATAAAATTAATATTCCAGAAAATAATGGAGAAAATCAGATTTATCCCGAAACCGGTTCCTATCAACCCAAAATTAACCCAGTCAGGAACTTCTCTTGTCTTAATATCTGTGTAAGAGCCTATTAACAAAACAAGGAATCCAAGAGTATAGGGAATAAGGACCGTTAAAGGCGTATTTTGGATGCTATTAATGATTGTCTCAATGGGCATTTTGCGTTTAAAAACAACAATGTTTATAAATATTATCGCATTATAACTTGCTATGGATAATGTTCGTAAGTCCGGCGCGTAAAGAGTTCTTACATTTTTATTAGTTTATAGTTTATTTTTTATTGTTTTGTCGATATAATGTTTTTAGGGTGTTAAAAATGTCAATATACCAGAAAAATCCAAAGTGGAAAGGGCATTTGAAGAATTATATGTCCATGGACAGGTTTCCAAAGATAGAAGGCTATAATTTCGATGATAAGTTTGATTTTAAAAGATTCATTGAGAGCTATCAAAATATCGGCTTCCAGGGCTCTAATTTAGGCATGGCATTCAATATATTTGCAAAAATGCTGGAAGAAAAGAAAAATAAGAAACTAAGCATATGGATGTCTTTTACCGGCAATATGATAAGCTCTGGAAACAGGGAAATCATAGCTTATCTGGTAAAAAACAAGCTTATTGATGGCATTACAACAACCGCAGCTTCTTTAGAGGAAGATGTCATTAAATGCATTAAGCCATTCCACTTAGGCAGTTTTGACATAAAAGGAGAATTTTTGTTAGACGAATCCATAGGGAGAATAGGAAATATTTTAGCGCCAATGGACCGTTACTTGTACTTTGAAAGGTTCTTTAATGATTTTTTCAAGAAATTAATGAAAGAATTTAAGGGAATTCCAGGAACTTATGAAGTTGCAAGAGAGATGGGAAAGCACATTAAAAATAATCCATTAACAAAAAAAAATTATAATAAATCATTCTTATACTGGGCATGGAAAAATAAAGTTCCTGTTTTCTGTCCGGGCATAACAGATGGCGCCATGGGAGACTTAACGACTTTCTTTAAAAGAAAGCATCCGGAGTTTGCAATAGATGTGACTAAAGACAATTTTACATTAACAAACTTATTGCAAAATACCAATAAAGCAGGATGCATAGTTTTAGGTGGTGGAATTGCAAAACACTTTTTATTGAATTCAGCAATCTTTAGGGAGGGCTTTGAATACTCTATTTATATAACTACGGCTAATGAGTATGACGGTTCAGATTCTGGTGGAAACCAGGAAGAAGCGATAAGCTGGGCAAAGATAAAGCCAAATGCTTCCAGAGTAAAAATAGTTGCAGATGCTACGTTGATATTTCCGTTGTTGGTTGCTGGGACTTTAGGTAAAATCAGAACTTTTTCTTAATAGGTTTTTTCTTTTTGTCAATCAGCCCATTGTTTTTGATCACATCTTTGTAGAAGTATGCGCTGTCTTTCCATGTTCTCTCAAGAGTCTCAAAATTAACGTGTATTAATCCGAATCTTTTAGAGTATCCCCACTCCCACTCAAAATTGTCCATTTGAGACCATACTAAATAACCTTTCAAATTTACTCCGTCTCGAATGGCTTCCCATGCTTCTTTAAAATGTTCTTTTAAATAATTAATTCTCTTGATGTCATGTACTTTCTTATCTTTGGTCAGAAAATCTTCAAATGCGGCTCCGTTTTCAGTAATGTATACTGGTATATCCCTATAATATCTTTTCAGCATTAACAACATATTGTGTATTCCATGAGGATATTTTTCCCAACCCATATCCGTATATTCGGATCCTTTAACTTTTACTTGTTCAATGCATAATTCATTTCTACACATCTTTTCTGCACGGTCATCCGACTTATAGACAGTCCTAAAATAGTAATTGATACCCAAAAAATCGATTGGACTTCTAATAATATCCATATCCCCACTTTTAATCACTGGTGTCTTTCCTCTTTCTTTGAAAAAGTTAAACAACATTCGTGGATAAGATCCTCTAAATAATGGGTCTAGGAACCAAGAATTCTTAAGTTCATGCTGCTTTTGTGCAGCAAGTTGATCTTCGTTGGAATTGCTATTTGCAAATACTTCATGATTGCTCAATGCAATTCCTATTTTTCCTTTAAATCCAAGTTTTCTATATATTTGAATTGCTTTTCCATGTGAGAGAAGAAGATTATGTGCTACTTGAAGGGCTATTTTCATATCCTTGATACCTGGAGCTTTTTTTCCAAAAGCATATCCTTCATAAGCAACAACAGCAGGTTCGTTAATAGTAATCCACAAAGAAATTTTATTGCCTAATTCTTTAAAAATGAAAGTTGCATACGATACAAATGCATCCACGGTTTTTCCATTTAACCAGCCGCCTTTTTCCTGCAACTTTTGTGGCAAGTCCCAATGGTAAAGAGTAACAACAGGCTGAATATTGGCAGCCAGCAATTCATTTACCAAACTTCTGTAAAACTTTAAGCCTTTATTGTTTGGTTTTCCAACTCCATTTGGAAAAATCCTGGGCCACGAGATAGAAAATCTGTAGCTCTTAACACCCAGTTTCCTCATTATTTTGATGTCTTCTTTATACCTATGATAATGATCGCACGCTACGTCTCCAGTTTCGTGATTTTGAATTTTTCCAGATTTATGAGTAAAATTATCCCAAATAGACTCTCCTTTGCCATCCTCATTCCACGCACCCTCTACTTGGTATGCGGATGTCGCCGTTCCCCATACAAATCCCTTTGGAAATATATAATTTGCCATAATATGATCTAGTAATCAACAAACATTATATTTGTGTTTTTTATATTTTTTAGCTGCTTCTATCTCTACTAATCTTGTTAAATAGGGGACGATATGGATATAATTCACCCATACTTTTGCTCCAAGAGATTCAAGGAAATTAGCAGCATTTACTCCTATTTTATCCTGACTGCAAATTATAAATTTGTAGCCTTTCTTAAGATAATTTTTTATGGTTTCTCTCTTTATTGGTTTAATACCACAATAGTAGCCATTACTGATAATACCTTCAACATCTATTTTGCGATTGGCTACCCACTCAAGAAAATGTGGAACAAAAATCGCTTCCCTTTCACCTTTAAATAGGATAACTTGTTTACAATTTAGAAAGTTTTCTAATTTGTTGTTAATCCATTTGTATTGGACGTCATAAATTTCATTTATTGGGACATCAAAGAATAATGAAGATACTTTAGCGTCCCAAGCAGATCCTAAATTTAATGGATTTTTCCAAGGTGTAGGGGGTACATTATGCGTTATAGATTCAGAATGCACCCTGTAATGAACTAAAACTTTTGGAACAGCTCTCAGTTCCATACCAAGTTTAAGTGCTTTTACATGCAAGTCATAATCCTCTGCTACTTTTAATTTTTCATCATACCCCCCAAGGAGATGAAAGGTTTTTGCACGTATGAAATTGGAAGGTCCGCTTAAACTGTTGCGAAAATGCAATTCATTTTCTATGTCTTTAGGATGCCATGATCGATACTGAATATCTCCGTCGTGAGCAGTTCCAGGGTATTTGGTTTTAGTAAACCAACTACCACAGATTTCACATCCCGTATATTTTTCCATGAACTTAAGTTGTGTTTCCAGCCTAGAGGGGATGGAATAATCATCTGCATCAGCTGTGGCATAAAATTCACCCTTAGAGTTCTTAATTGCTAAATTTCTTGCTGCAGCAATGGAAGAAGTTCTTTTCTTAAGAAAGATAGGTTTTATTCGCTTATCAATTTTTGTATATTTCTTTATAATTTTAGCAGTTTTATCCGGAGAATTACTCTCTACAATAATTAATTCAAAATTTCTATATGTTTGGTTGAGTATACTTTTAATAGCTGTCTCTATAAACTTTTCTTCATTCCAAGCACACATAATTACGCTTATTAAAGGTTTATTTTTAAATATCATAGTTATTAATTCCTTAACTACTAAACTTATTAAATTATTTTTTATCTTTTGTGATTCTATCTATCAATTCTATTTAAAGTTTATGCTATCTTTTTAAAGAATTAATTAATGGTTCTATTTCTGTTTCAAAAATACTTTCCCACCTATAATTCCTTACAACTTTCTTAAACATATTTACAGTTAAATGTGAATCAAAATATTTGATGATATCTTTAGCTATCTTCTTGTAATCTTTTTTCATAATGTCTATATAAAATACATCTTTTCCGCATAATTCCTTGAATGGCTCTATATTTGAGCATATAATCAGCAGATTAAAAATACCCGCTTCAAGAAGGGGGATTCCAAAACCTTCCTCAGAACTTGGAAAAAGTAACAGATCACATAAGATATACAAGTCTCTTATTATACCTTGGTCAATATGACCCCTCTTTCCACCAAGTTTATATTCATGCAGGAAAATAACCTTGTCTTTTGCTAATTTTTTAAGTTCAGCATAATATTCCCGGTCACTAAGGATATGCGGGTTTGGAGGTCCGGTTACAATCAATTTGCTTTTTTTGCCTAATTTATTCAGCATAAGGGTTATCTTTATTGCGTCTTTTAGATTTTTTCTTTTGACTATACGTGTAGGCGCAAACATGACTAAATCTTCTCTGAATAGATTAAAATCTTCGAATATCTTTAAAGAATGTTTATTTAAATTGAGAAGCTTGACCAAATTTATTCCATTTGGTATAACTTTGATATTTTTTTTATTTACTTTGAATAGATTACTCAACTTATTTTGCCTATAGTTAGAGACTGTTACATAAGTAACTTTTTTTATTTGTTGTGATATAAAATTATAAGGGAATGTTGTTCTTTTTTTGATATTATAAAGAGGGTCATTAAAGGTCGCATCGTGGCTCCACGAAATAAATTTGATGTTAGTGTCTTTTATTATTTTTACTAATGCGGCAGTTAAAGGCATATTAAGATGCATGGTTAGAATGTTATGGATAATGCATACATCTGTTTTACTCAATTTCTTTTTTAATTTTTTATACAGGGTTTCCACTCTTTTATTAAATAAATCACTTACTATATTTTTATCTAATTCACCATTAATCTTATTGTTTATATTTTCAAGAGAATACATTTCAGGGATGATAGCAACAGGTACATTTTTATCAAACTTTTCACCTTTGCCAACAATCAAGTTTATTTTATATCCGCGTGATGAAAATAATTCAGCATGCTCTTCTATCACTGTCTCTACTCCACCAACAATTGGCGGGCATGAATAGTGTATTATAGTTATATTTGGTTTTTTTATCATATTTGGGTTTAAGAAACACTCTTTTATTAAATTTTCCCTTCAACCCTTCCTAGCAACACCAACAACAAACTCAGAAACCGTATCATCAAAGAATTCTTTTTCCGTATTTAATACTTCCACTTCAAATCCTGCATTATTCAGCACTTCACTTATGCTTTCTTCATCGTAAAACTTCCTTCTCTGGCCATCCTCAAAGACCCAGACATCCTTGTCAATTTCTTCCCCCTTGCCAAAGAGGTGGTCTCCTTTGCCCTTTACCCCAAATACAAAATGACCTCCTGTTCTTAGCAATCCATAAATCTCAGAAAATAATACCCCAGTCATAATTGGCTTTGTATAATGCAAAAAAGAATGAGCATGAACCACATCAACAAAACCTTTCTTTAGATTATTCTGCCTCTTTAAAATACTCCAAACATCATCGTTTAAAATTTCTACATTTTTTATTCCTTTCCTCTCAAGCTGTTTCTTAATATCATTAGCTGCAGTCTTGGTTATTTCAATGCTCGTCACATTATTACAATACTTTGATAAGAATATAGAATCTCTTCCGGTTCCTGCTCCCAATTCCCACAGTACACCATCCCTTATCTTTTTAAGTATGGGCATGGTGTAATTTACTGCCAAATCACTGGGCTCTACTCCAAACCTTAATTTATCTTTTGACCATATCTTTTCCCAGCAATCTTTGAAGCTTGCAACCTCGTTTAAATAACTTATAATAGCCTTGTATTGGCTTTGAGAATAACCATTGGGCCCATGTCCAATTACATCCCTCAGTACTTCAAGGGCCATTCCATTTCCATGAACATTTATCGTTGTAAGCATATTTACCCCTAAAAACTATGAATTCTAAGTCTTTAATAACCTATGGTTTCATTTTGAAAGAAAATAGAACAAATTAGTTAAAAAACAAAAAATTTAAATACTACAAAAATAATAGCTGTTTCATAATGAAACTTACTAAGAATGAACAAAAGACCTTGGAGCTAATACTTGGCAATGCTAAAATAAAGAATCAGGAAATTGCAGGCCAATTAGGGCTTACGAGCCAGGCTATAGGGAAAATAAGAGGAAATCTACGCAAAAAAGAGGTACTAAGAGGCTACGAGGCGGTACTGGATTACGAGAATATGGGCATAAGACTATTTGCATTGTCTTTGGTCAAGATAATGCCCAAGGCGTTTAGAAAATACAACAAAGATGAAATAAATGAGATTTTACAACCGCCTAATGTAATAGCGTTGTTTACTGTACCTCAGACGACAATAACACATATAATACTTTATGCCTTCCGCAACATTGCGGAATATGATCATTACTTCAGAACATTACAAGAAAAACTAGCGGGGCTGATGGAAGTCAAAGAATCTTATGTTTTTTCAAATAACAGCTATATAAAGAATTCTCCAAGAGACCTTTTCTTTAAAATATTGACAGAAAT
Source organism: Nanobdellota archaeon (assembly GCA_022565235.1). Classification (GTDB taxonomy): domain Archaea; phylum Nanobdellota; class Nanobdellia; order Woesearchaeales; family GW2011-AR4; genus JACPJP01. The sequence continues at coordinate 13,135 of JADFJW010000003.1, forward strand.
GAGGACAGAGAAAAAGATGCCCGTACCATTAAAGCCAAAAATCAGGGAGAAATAAACACTTACCAAAAATGATATATAAATTTTCAATAATCATATACTTAAATCCTGTCCTAGCAAAAAAAGTCAGAAAACTGCAAAAAAATCTTTTTGAGGTGACAGATTCCGAAGCTGCCATTAAATTATGGAAACCTCATTTTACAATCGGTTCTGGGATAAAAGTTTCGGAAAAAGAACTTGAAGGATTATATGGAGACATTAAAGCAGCAATTTCTTATATTAAACCTTTTAAAATTAGGATAAGGGATTATGATTTCATGGATGACTGGACTGGTGGTGAATTACGCGGATATACTCAATATGTGATATATTTAAAGGTCCTTTCAAACAAAAAACTTTCAAGGTTAGCAAAGATCATAAAAGAAAAAGTTACTGATAAGGGAAAGATTTGGTATAGGCAGCCTTGGCCATTTAAGCCACATGTCGCTCTTGCATATAAGGATTTGAGCAAAAAAGGCTTCATTAAAGGAAAAAAAATTTCTAAACACGAAAAATTCTCCGGAAAAGATATAACTGACCACATATCTTTAGCTAAGGAAAATAAAGATGGTAAGTGGATAGAATATAAGAAATTTAAATTTTAAATTAATCAAAAAATATTTAAGGGAAGTTTAATGCGCTAAAATTCCACCAATTTCATGAAAATCGTAGATTTTCAGGATCCTCGGAAACAAAGTTTCCGGGAAACAGGAAATTCTTTCGGAATTTCCAAGTTCACCAAAAATCTTCGATTTTTGCGTGCTATGATTGACAGTAAGATAGTGGCGGAATTCGCTGAGTCAAGAACCACACTAACTGCCAATGCTAATAATTTCATGCCATCCGTCTTTGACAGATGGTTCTTGACTATTATGGCCTAGTCCGTTCTAAGAAAAACTTTTATAAACAGGCCCTCTAACCTGGCTTTTATGAAAACAACAATCTCCAAAATAAAGTCCATGAAAGGCAGGGAAAAGATATCTATGCTTACTGCTTATGATTGCAGCACGGCAAAGTATATGGATGAAGCAGGAATTGATATAATATTGATAGGAGACAGCATGGGGATGGTAGTTTTAGGGTACAAAAATACATTAAGTGTTACAGTAGAGGATATTATGAGGCATACTGGAGCCGTGGCTCGTGGTGCAGGTAATGCCTTAATTGTTGCAGATCTTCCGGCGAATAGTTACGATAGCAATGAGACTGCTGCATTAAATGCAGAATCATTGATTAAATCCGGAGCCGATAATGTAAAAATTGAGAATGAACCGGAAATAGCAAAATTCTTGGTAGAGAATAAGATTGATGTGATGGGCCATGTGGGTATTACACCGCAAACAGTTACTGATTTTAAGGTACAGGGAAAAGAAAAAGAAACTGCAAATAAAATAATTAAGATGGCTAAGGATTTAGAAGAAGCCGGATGTTATTGCATAGTTCTTGAAGGAATTCCCCTGGATCTTGGAAAGAGAATAACAGAGGCTCTAAAAGTCCCGACCATAGGCATCGGAGCTGGACCTTATTGTGATGGCCAGGTTTTGGTGGTAAATGATATGTTAGGTCTATATGATGCCTTTACTCCAAAGTTTGTAAAAAAATATGCTCATCTGGCAGAAGATATGAAAAAAGCATTTAAGGATTATGTTAAAGATGTGAAAGAAGAAAAGTTTCCGGAAGACAAGCATTGTTTTCATTAGAATAATATGCATCAATAAATGCAATAATTTATAAATTAAATTTTATTTCTAGGATATATGGATAATTCCCTAAAAAACAAAAACATCGTAATAGGAATTACAGGCGGAATAGCATGCTACAAGACTCTTGATCTGATCAAAAAACTCAAAAAAATAGGTTCCAATGTTCATGTAATTATGACTGAAAGTGCAACAAAGCTTGTCGATATAAAAGATTTTGAAAAAGCAAGCGAAAATCCAGTCCAGACGGATTTATTTGATCCAAACATCAATTATAAGGATTATATCAAGAAAAACAGGCCGATTAAGCATATTTCTTTGGCGGATATAGCTGATTTGTTTCTTATTTGTCCTGCTACTGCCAATATTATTGGGAAAGTGGCTAATGGTGTTGCCGACGATCTGCTAAGTACGAGCATAATGGCCACTAATGCTGCCGTTCTTATATGCCCAGCAATGAATGTGAAGATGTGGAAAAATCCCATAACCCAGGAAAATGTAAATAAATTGAGAAAATTTAATTATGAATTTACAGAACCGGAATATGGAATATTAGCATGCGGTTATGAAGGTATCGGCAGATTAGCGAATTTGAATAAAATTGTAGAAAGGATAAAAATAATAATAGGAAGAAGGAATGACTTAAAAGGGAAAAAAATACTTGTAACGGCAGGCGCAACTTCTGAGGAAATAGACCCGGTGCGTGTAATCACGAATAAAAGCTCCGGAAAGATGGGTGTTTATATCGCTGAAAATGCATTTCTAAGAGGCGCGGATGTAACCTTGATAAGGGGCATGAATGCAGTAGAACCGCAATACCCTTTCAAAGATATTAAAATACATAGTGTTAAAGACTTATTCAATGAGATCAAAAAAAATATCAGGGACAAAGATATAATGATCCATGCTGCCGCTGTTTCTGATTTTACAATCAACAATAGGGCAAAAGGCAAGATAAAAAGCAATGAAAATTTGCATTTGGAGTTAACACCAACAACAAAAATATTTGAAAACATCAAGAAAATTAAAAAAAGCATATTCTTAATAGGATTTAAGGCAGAATACCGAGTGAGCAATAAAGAATTGATTGATAGGGCTTATGATTTGCTAAAAAGCGCAAAAGCAGATTTTGTCGTAGCAAATGATGTCGGAAAGAAAAACAGGGGCTTTGACACAGAGACGAATGAAGTTTACGTTGTTGATAAACATAAGAAAATAAAGCATTTGAAATTAGCAGATAAACGGGTCATTGGGAATAAGATATTGGATGAGATAAAGAATTAATTATGTCATTCATCACTTCTTACCCTTTTTTTGCTCAAGTAACTCAACCATTTTTTCCGTTTCAATAAGATGTTTCTTTGAAATATCCACGGCAAGGCTTAATGATACGAACAAAACCATAAGCATAAGCCAGTTAAATATTGCTATTATCATCAACCAGCTGATCTTGGCCTCTGCACTATAAACCTGGTTTATGAGATTAAAACCCAGAACAGCAACACCTATACCTACAATCAAAAGAACTATTTCAAAAGTACTGATTCTTGTTTTAGCCATATTTCCTCTTCAACCATATTCTTAACCATAATATTTAAAAGTTTGCTTTTTTAATCAAACAACCAATACATAACATTTAAAAACAAATATAATTTTCGGGTATTTAATGGCAAAGAAAAGTCGAGGAATAAATGCGGGCAAGAAGCTTAAAGCTAGAAGGCATAAAAGCAGATATGCTGATAAATGGTTTGTAAGGCGTGTAAGGCGTTTAAAGGCAAAATCTGACCCCTTAGAAGGTTCTTCCCAGGCAGAAGGCATCGTTTTGGAGAAAGTGCAGCTGGAAGCCAAACAGCCAAACTCTGCAATGAGAAAATGTGTAAGGATACAGTTAATCAAGAATAGTAAGCAAGTAACTGCATTCTGTCCTGGAGATGGCGCAATAAAGCTGATTGACGAGCACGACAAGGTTATGGTGGAGTGCATAGGGGGAGCAATGGGCAAGAGTAAAGGTGACATACCGGGTGTAAGGTGGCAGGTAATTAAGGTAAATGATCAAAGTTTAAATGCTTTATTAAGGGGCATAATAGAAAAGGCAAGGAAATAAGATGGCATTACAAATTCTAGCTTTTAACAGATGGTCTGTAGAAGGGATTAATGTAGACGATCCTGGATTAAAGAATTACATTACTTTAGTGCCAAGAATTGTCCCTAAAACCGGAGCTAGATATGCAAAAAGCCGTTTTCACAGGAGCAAGATTTTCATAGTTGAACGATTAATAAATAAGATCATGATACCCGGGCATAAGGGCAAAAAGCACACCCATTCAAGCTCAAACACAACCGGAAAAGCGAATAAGGCTTTTTCCATTGTGGAAAATGTTTTTAGCCAAATAGAAAAACAGACAAAGGAGAATCCAATCAAGGTTTTTGTAAAAGCTTTGGAAAATGCTTCTCAAAGAGAAGAGATAATCACTATCGAGTACGGCGGCGCAAGGTATCCGAAAGCAGTTGAATGCGCGCCTCAAAGGCGCATTGACATCGCTTTAAGGAATTTTACACAAGGAGCTTACCAAAAATCCTTCAATTCAAAAAAATCAATAGAAGATACGCTTTCAGAGGAAATAATCAATGCTTACAGATTAAATGCCGCTTCTAATGCAATTTCCAAGAAATTAGAAGTAGAAAGGCAAGCTGACGCTTCTAGATAAATTTTGATTATTTTGATATTGATTTTCCATAAGGACACAATAACATTTTTTAAGTAATTTTATTCAAATAAATTGTTTGCGTTGGGAATGCAAATACAATTCCTTCTTTTTCAAATCTTTCCTTAAGAGCAAAGTTTATTTCTTGCTGTGTGTCCATATATGTTAGATAATCGGGTTTGTTAACATAATAAACCACTTCAAAATTCAGGCTAAAGTCACCGAATTGTTTGAAATGGACCCTATCAAGGTCTGCAATCTTTATTTTATCTAAAATTTCTTTTACAATGCTCGAAATCTTTTTAAGTTGTTTTAGTTTAGTACCATATTCAACGCCAAACGTAAAGGATATTCTTCTGCGTTCCATCTTTTTATAATTGTTTACTCTTGTCTCTGTAAGTTCCTTGTTTGAGATAATGAGTTCCTGGCCCTGCAGAGTTTGAATTCTTGTTGTCTTAATGCCTATGTGCTTTACTGTACCTAAATCATCTCCAACTATAATAAAATCGCCTATTCTAAAAGGCTTATCGAAATATATTGAAAAAGATGCAAAAACATCACTTAATATGTTTTGCATAGCAAAGGCAATTGCTAGTCCTCCAATACCTAATCCAGCAGCTAATGCAGAAACATTATACCCAAAATTTGATAAAATAATTATTACAGCTACAGCCCATAACACACCCTTAATTATTTTATTTAGAATACCAATTATATGGGCATCAAATTTTCCTTCTTCCTGCCCTTTTTGTTTTATTTTATTTACACCAAAATCAATAATACCCTGAATAAATTTAACAGCATAATAAGTAACAAAAATTATGGCTATAAAATTAAAAGCCTTCTGTATAAAATCTGGCAACGTTACAAATTTTAAAGAAATAACTAATGAGATAATAACATAAAAAGGCCAACGTATATCATTTACGGATTTAATCAACAAATCATCAAATTCAGTTTTTGTTTTTTCTGCTAATTTTTTTAGTCTATGGATTATAACACCTTTAAAAATTACCAGCGCAATAATAAATATTATAAAACTAGCTGTAGCCATTAAATAATCTATACCACTATTATTCCCCACAGAATAATTTAAAAGATCTGTAAAAGTCAATGCCATGAACTAATTTCCAGTTACTATTAGTTTATAAATTTTATTAAAAATGCAAACTATCTAATCTTACCATTTTTAACCTTCTCAACAGAAACAGCTTCTTTGTCTGTCTTTAATTCCAAGTCATTGAATAGGACTTTTCCTTCTTTCACCTCAATCTTTATTTTCTGGAAATTGTCAAAACTTAATCCTTTGCTGGAATTTTTTAGATTTCCTGCTTTAACCTCATCCCCCGGTTTTGAATCCTTAACAGTCAATACTCCTACGGTTCCATTATCCTCCCCTGCCAATAACATTCCCTGGCTTTCTATACCCCTTAACTTAGCATGCTTTAAGTTCGTTATAACAATTATTTTTTTATTTTTCAATTGATCTTTGGAATAATGTCCCTTAAGGCCAGCAACCAATTGCCTTTTCTCTTTTCCAAGATTAATCTGCAGTACATATAGCCTATCAGCATCCGGATGATCCTTAACTTCAACTATTTCTGCAACTTTCAGATTTAGCGGAAAAAATTCTTCCTCGCTTTCCTCAATCTTCTTGACTAGAATCTCCTGTTTTCCGATCTTATGGTTCTTTAGATCAAAACCAAGGTCTTTCCATCTTAAATTCTTTAAATTTAGTTGTTTTTGCAGGTTTTCGGAGAATTGCGGCAATATGGGTTGTGTTAGAATACCAAGATTTCTTGCGATATTGATGCATAATCCGCAGATTTCTTGCACTTTATCTTTATCATTCTTGATCAAAGCCCAAGGCTCATTTTTCTGGAAATATCTATTCCCTATATCTGATATCAATAATATTTCATTAACAACTTCATTAAAATTAAAATTTTCATAGCCTTCTTTTATTTTTTTTACTTTCTTATTTATCTCATCTATTATCTTTTTGTCATTATCTATTGTTTTTATCTTTCCATTGAAATTCTTATTGACAAAACTTATTATCCTGTAGCAGAAATTCCCAAGATTCCCGACTAATTCGTTGTTTATTCTTTCTATTACCAGATTTTCAGAATACTCCCCATCACCATCAATGGGCATAGCTCCGACTATATAAAACCTGAATGGATCAACACCATACTTTTCTATCTGCTCAAATGGCTCAACTACATTGCCCGTGGATTTGCTCATTTTTGCCCCTTTTGATAATATGAATCCGTGGACAAATAATTGCTTAGGCAGCGCAATTTTCGCAGACAGCAGCATAGCAGGCCAGAAAGCAGCATGAAACCGTATTATGTCTTTTCCGATAATGTGGATATCTGCTGGCCATATCTGCTTGAATTTTTTTTTATCTTTTCCGTAGCCTATGCCAGTTATATAATTTGACAAAGCATCGCACCATACATACATCACCTGCGTGTTATCTCCTGGAACTGGGATGCCCCATGGCAATGATTTTTTAGGCCTTGAAAAGCTGATGTCTTTGGCATCTTTCAGGAAAGATAAAATTTCATTTTTTCTTATCTCTGGGAAAACTTTATACTCGTCAGATTTTATTCTTTTTGCGACCTCTTCCTTGTATTTAGAGAGTTTAAAAAAGTAGTTTTCTTCTTCAATTACCTCAATTTCTCTTGTTGGGTGATCAGCACATTTTCCGTTTTCAAGATCTTTTCCTGTTTTAAATGACTCACAACCTGTGCAATACAGCCCTTTGTAGTTTTTCTTGTAGATATCCCCTGCTTTAACTAGTTCTTTCCATAGTTTTATAGCGCCGGGATAATGAATTTTCTTATCAGAAGTCCTTATGAAATAATCATTAGAGATATTTAATTTTTTGTATAAGTCCTTGAAAATTTTGACGTTTGCATCAAGAAAATCCTTAATGTCTTTCCCCTCTTTTTGAGCGGTTTGCCAGTTCTTATTCCCATGCTCATCCGTACCGGTCTGGAAAAATACATCTTTTCCCAATGATCTATAGAAACGCGCAATAACATCTGCTTGTACGATCTCCAGAGCATGGCCTAGATGAGGCACCGAATTTGGATATGCAATAGCTGTAGTTATGTAAAATTTCTTAGTTAGTTTAACCACTTATAGAAATAGAAAAAGTTTAGGTTTAAAAAGATTATTATTAATCCGGTATGTCAATAACCTTTATTTCTTCTTCTTGCTCTTCTTCATCTTCTTAGTAATCCCTATCTTCTTGTTGCATTTGCCGCATTCAAATACATAAGAAGGAACTCCTTCAAAAGTTTTTCTTGCATATTCTGTTGTGGCTTCTCCTTCATTCCCGCAATGAGGGCATTTATACTGGATTTCTACTTTTAATTTAGACTCAGTTTCTTCATTTGGCTCTTGATATTTACACTTAGAGCATTCATAAACATCAGCTTTCTTGTCTACTTTACCATTTTTTTTGATTGGTTTTCCTACTGTAGGAGTATTGCACTTTGGACAGGTTCCCCTGTAGACCCATGCTGTTGCAAAGCCTTCTCCAATAGACCTGTTTGTAAAGTAAAGGCATTCTTCCATGCTGTTTGGTTTCTTTAAAGCCATTTTAAATAGTTATATTGAGCTCTTTTATCTGCTCTTTGCAAAAACCCCTGATAATTTTTGAGTCTCTTACTGCTTTGTCTTCAACTTGTTGATATGCTGCATTAAGGAAAATTACATCTATTTGCGTCAGATTTACGCTTTTTGCTTCATTAGGAAATTCGTCTACAAGCAGTTGTAGGGCTTCCAAGGACTCATAGCCTTTATAGGCTGAACTGTTCCTTATTTTTGACGAATTAAGAATGCGGGCAGAGCCTTTTCTGCACCCAAAGCCCCAGTCAGTTGTGCTTCCCCTGCCCCATTGCCACCCTTCTATATGCAGCTTTTCTGCTTCCAGGCTTTTTATTCTGAAATCCAGCAAATATTCAAGAGCTTTCGTAGTGTCCTCATTAGCAACTCCAAATCCTACCAGCTGCACAAGAAGCTCATCTATCTGCTCTTCAGAACCGGGAATAGATTTCATGTTAGTGTCAAATTTATCATCTATTTCATTTATTCTCTTAACTCCTTTTTTGAAAGAAGCATCTATGAGGCTGGTGCATCCATATAGGATTACCAAAAGGAATAAAATGCCAAAAATTATTGTTTTATTCAAGTCTCTTCACCTCAATACTTATTGCATTCTCGTTAACCCTTATAAATCTTGGGCATTCGACAAACTCATATTTATTCTTTTCGCAATAATCAATCATCCTGTTTTTTTCCTCTTCACTGCCAAACCCTATTATGACGTTGATGCCATTCCTGTTTTTATGTAGGATGTTTAATTTTTTTAGATCACTTTTAATTTTTCCATTTATTTTTTCAAAGAAATCATACCTGCTTTTTAAATCTGTCAGTTTTTTATATAAAGCGCTATAATATCCCTTCTCAAATGTTAGATTTTCTAAATATTTTTTATCTTCTGATGTACTGCTATTAATTGAAATAAAGCCGCCATACTCCAGATTAACTGGCTTCCATTTACCAAAGCTGCACACAATTATATCTGCATAACCTCCATGATAAAAATCGGATCCAATGCACCCGGTAACATCTAAGATGACCATAACCCCCTTATCTTTACAAATTTCATAAATCTCTTTTACAGGCTGCTCAGCATAATACCCGGCCGGATTTGAATAGATTATCGTAGACATATCCTTTGCATCTTCCTTCAAAGACTTCAGGTCTATCACTCCCATATCGGTTTTTAAATTTTTTACCTCAAGTTTCAGCTTATTCGCGTACTGAGAGTAAGTTATCCATCCGCCTTGGTCGGGAATCAATATTCTTCCATCAGGATATTTTTCCTTTACTATCCTCAAAGCTGTTAAAATAGCCTTGTTGCCCCTTTCAGCCAGAAAAACATTATCCTGTTTAGTATATCCTTTAAGAATATCAATTATTTTATTTTCCATTACCTGAAGAATTTTATCTGGATATTTAAATGATTACAATTTATAATAACAAAACTAATATAAATAATGGCCTTTTTCAGATATATATGCAATTTTACAGTTCAATAGCAAAAGGCTATGATGAGCTTTATTCAGAAGAGCAGCAAATCAAGCATAGGATAATAAAAGAGAACCTAAAGATCAAGAATTCTGATTTTCTCCTTGATGTAGGATGCGGAACCGGATTATTGGATTTTAATTGCAATGTTATCGGGTTAGATCCATCATTGGATCTCCTAATGCAAAATAATCCTTTGGGTCATATCGAAAATAAAATAGTGGCTCGTGCCGAAAATATGCCGTTTAAGGACAATTCATTCGATAAGGTAATATCGGTGACATCTATGCACAATTTCGACAGTATAGGCAAGGGAATCCAGGAGATAAAACGAGTAGGTAAAAATGAGTTCGCCTTCAGCATCTTGAAAAAAACGAAGAATTTTGATTTAATTGAAGAGAAAATAAAAAATAATTTTAATATCCGAAAAATAATTGATGGTAAAAAGGACTGGATTTTTATTTGTAGTAAGATTTTTAAATAACTGATTACTTTCTAAATATACCCCACCTAGCTCAACGGTAGAGTGTTCGGCTGTAGGTAAAATCCACTATTCGACTAAGCTTTATGCTAATGGATGAAGAATAGATAGCTGATCCCGAAAGGTTGCTGGTTCAAAACAGCTTTTTTGCTTCCGCAAAAAACCTGGGAAAAACAGGGATTTTGCTACGCAAAATCAAAAAAGCTGATGAAAGTCCGGCGGTGGGGATCAATTCTTTTAAGTAATCAGCCCAGAGAAAACAAAACCTAAAACATTCATAAAGATAAAATACATGGTCAAAGAACCGATCAAAAAAATTGGTATATACTTTAAACCGCTTTTAATATTGCCTTTTTCTACAGTAGAGACAATAAGCGAAGAGAAGAATGATATTACCACTAAAGACAATATTGAGAACATTTTGAAATTATTAGGATCTACAGAGACCTGGGTAATAGTTAAGGGCAAAGTTCCTACAGTGCTCGTTGCAGCCGCAACTCGGGATACAAAACCAAGGATAACTATCAAAAGATGGAATGATAAAGAGAAAAGCAAAGGCGCAATAACAATTACTATCGCCCCTATAAAGATAGTGTAGCCTACAGCTGAAGCGGATATTTCTTCCTTCAGGACTTTCACTTCCCTGATATTTTCAACTATCCGGTCTATCAAGTCGGCTATTTGGCCTCCGCCTTCAATCTCGCTTATCATCAGGTCAATCGTCCTTTTCAGCATCGGGCTGTCGTATTTCTGTCCAAGTTCGGATAATGCCTTGCCAACTTCATGGCCGGTCATTACTTTTTTTGACACCTCTGCCATCTCATTTGCCAGTACATCAAATCTTGGATTGATAGATCCAAGCAAAGCATTCTCAAATGACATGCCCCCTTTTAAATTAGACGATACAACCTGCAAAAATTCCGGCAACATTTCCTCCATTTTCTTTGTCCTGAAGAATATCTGCAAATCCACATAAAAATAAATCACCAGAATGATAAAAGTTGCCAGCAGGGTCTGAATTACAAACCAGGATAGTGCAGATGCAGCTAACACAATCAACTGGGAGTATTGCAGAAGAAAGGGGTATACAAAGAGCAGATAGATAATTGCAGTTATGAGCGTTGTAAGGTAAAATAATGCCCCAAAGAATTTGTAAGGGACGCGCGGAATGCCTGCTTTTAGCAGAAACATCCTTAAATGAGGTATAGCCCTTTTTGGCACGAATGCTTTGCCGAATTCTTCCAAAAATATGATTCTAAATGCCATTTTCTTACAAATTTACGGTTGGTTTCACTGTATTAAACACAGACAAAAATAATAATTGCACTATAATCATAAACACAACTGCAATTAGAAAGTGAGTCATGGTTATGCTAAAGTTAATGAAGCTTGATAGTACAATAAATAAGGTCATGCCTATAGAGGGTATTACCACTGCAATCAGCATGTAAAAAATAACAATAGTGTTCAGTTTTTTCCCATATCTCTTAATCTCGATGTTTTGTTCGTCCCTTATCTCATCCAAAACAGCCCTTAATGGTTTTGTAACGTCAATTCCAAGCTTCAATGCATTGTTTACATGGAATAATATTTTCCTGAATTTTTCTGATGGGGAATATACCATAGCACTTTCCAGTGCCTTCTCCAGAGAACTCCCGGTGCTTATATCATCGACTATCTCCTTCATGTATTTTGCCGCAACCCCATAACTCTTGCTTGTATAAATCAAGGCGTTAAGTATGGGCCTGCCCGAATAAAGCTGGATAAGCAGGTATTGACCTACAAATAAAACTTCTCTGTCTATCTCCTTCTGCCTTTGGACTATTTTTGCTTTAAGCTTCAAAAATGCAAACCTGAATACTGATATGAAGATGACGATGAATGCGACTGGAATTAAGATCAGGGGAAGTCCTGCTTTATCCACTATGAAAAAAAAAAGAATTGTAAGCCCTAATGAGAATGGCAAAGAAAATTTCAGGCTTTTATAAACAAATTCCTGCGGAGTTGTTTTTATATGGGCAATCCTAAGCTCCTTTTTTAGGTCTGGAAAAGATGAACTTATCCTTTGCACCAGCTTGTTTATAGCTATTCCCATCTTTATACAACTTGCTTAAAAGGTTTTTTCGCATAGTATTTAGACATGATAATCCCTATTTTGTTAATATCGGTTATATTATTCTTCATCATCCATTTTAAAATATCAATCTTTTCATCGATATCTTCCATAATTTTTTCCTTTGAAAGCCCCATGTAGAGATTTAACGTTTCAAACATAGTAGTTGGTTCGTCGACCTTCATGAGAGTGTCTTTCATCACATCGAGTTGCATAATTGGCTTTGCATCGCCATTATGCATCACCTCCCCTATTTGCAATGTTCTTCTTCTTCCATTTCTCCTGTCTATATGCTGCACCACTATTAATGACAAAGCTGAGAGCATCTGTTTGGGAAGGCCTATGGGCGGCTGTGTCAGCCTGTTTATGGTTTCCCTTACATTGTTTGCATGCAAAGTTCCATAAACGCTATGGCCGGTGTGCATCGCCTCAAAAAGAACCTCTGCTTCTGCTTTTCTTCTTATTTCTCCTATAAGAATCCTGTCAGGCCTCATTCTCAATGAATTTATAATCAAATCAAGCATACTAATGCCTCCCTTCCCTTCTGGATTTGGAAGCCTGGTTTCTAACGGTACCCAATGGAGGCTATCTGGGAGCATTAACTCGCGGGTATCCTCCAAAGATATTATTCTCTGGTTAGGCGGGAAAAAATTCGAGATAACATTTAGCATAGATGTCTTACCGCTGGCCGTACCTCCTGAAATGATGATGGAAAGCTCATTTTGTACAGCCATCCACAAAATAGCAGCTGCTTCGTATGATATGCTTTTTTCTTTAATGAAATCTATTATTGTCCATGGCTTTACCGCGAACTTCCTTATTGTTATTGTATTGCCCTTTGATGATATCGGGCTTAGGGTTGCATTTACTCTGTCTCCTGTCTTTAGATGCGCATCCATCAAAGGATTTAAGACTGTTATCTCTTTACCGACATCCCTCCCTATAATCGTTGAGTAATACCTTATTCTTTCTTCATTGGTGATTCTTATATTTGTCTTGAGCCAGCCGTGTTTCCTGTGATAAACCCAGACTAACTCATGTGCATTATTGACCACAATCTCCTCGAGATTTTCGTCTTTAAGCAGTATTTCAATATCACCTAGCCCTATATTCTGCTGCAGGATATAATTTATAAGCATGTCCATGGTTTTTTTATTTGCTGTAGGAAAGTACTTGCGCAGCAAAACCGCTATACCCTTTTTAAACCGGTTCTGTATATTTGATGCTTCAAACGACTCCTCTTCAGGTGTTTTTGTCTGCTGCACAACAAACTCTTCCCTTATTTTTTCAAGAATAATCTTTGTAGTTTCGCTTATATTGGTTATAGAAATATTATAAATCGGAACAGGTTCACTTTCATCAGAATAAATGGAAATTCCTATTATTATGTCATTTACAGTTAACTCATAAGAATCCATTAGTTGTTTAGCAAGTGCCAATTTCCACCTCTTTTTTATTCTATGGTGGCGGAACTAAATAATCTAGCAATAATTTCAATCTCTGATTGAAATCTACGAACAACATTGAGTATGTTATTCCGCCACTGTGTTAGAGAACACAAGCTATTTTACTTAATTATTTGTGTTCTCCGCTATAATATCTGATATTATCAATTATTTTATTGATTGTTTTTAAATTTTGTTAATTATGTCAAAGAATAAACTTAATTATGGGCTAAAATTATGATGTACATGGGTGGGCACCGAACCGCACGAGCGAAGTGTGACGCGTGCTCTGTCGTAAAGAACTGGTGGGAGGTTGAAAATTTCTCGAAGTGAAATTTACTCCATAGGAACTGCTGACCATAGCGTCCAGTCATTGCTTGGCGCATACGCCCCAAAAACAAAGTATGGCGGCTTATTCTGGCCAAAATATGAGTATTGTATATCTGTCCATTTTTGAGGTATTTGCGGGCTCCCCATACCCATTCCATAAACATTGCTTCCAAACAATCTCCAGGTTTTCATCAAGCCATGAAAATCACTTAAATCAGTTGTTGCATCTGCCCCCGGTTCCACTGTTATAGCTTTATCGTACCCATATTTTTTTAATATTGAAACTGTTTCTTTAATTGGAGCATTTCCCTGGCCAGGGCTTAGATGCTCATCCTGATAGCCATAATTATCTGCAAGATGCACATTGCCGACCATTCCTTCTTTTGCCAAACTCTCCACTTGCTTTAGATACCAATCTTTGAATTTTGCATCATTATGCTCACGATTAAGTTTAGGATCCTCCTGCCAGAACTTTCTCCACATATTCAGATGTCCAGTATCCAGTGTAGCTTTAATGTGTGTTGCAGCAATTTTTTCCGCTTCTGCTCTGCTTATTCCGGCATAAAATGGATTTTCCTGCAGCATCCCTTTCAGTCCGGGCACTACTGCTTCAATTAACTTTTTTTCATCCATTTCAGTCGGCTTTCTGCTTACTCCCATCTGTATTCTAGGCTCTGTAAGCAGCTCAACCATCCTTTCTCTCGATTTTTTAATGACCCATTTTAATTCCTCTATATGGCCGCCGAACCTTTCTGGAAACAGATTCTCAATATTAACTACAACCGGATTGTTGGGCTCTTTTGTCCTGCGCATAGCATGAATTCCTGCTTCAGCATACATCCTTGCACCATGCTGCTCCAGCCTTTTTATCGGCGTTATCAGGTTTTTTGCAGTTTCTCGTGTATCCTCTGCTTGCTGTTCTTGGGAAGCTGAGGCTTGTCTTGAATGTTCTAAGCTCCTTTGTGTGTCAATAATCTCTCTATCAATAATTTCTAAGGGATGTTGAGTATCAGTAGGTAGAAGCCCCAGGTTTGCAGAAATTGAATTAAAAGCTGGCTCTTGTTTCATTATTTTCCATTTTTCTTCATCTGGGATACTCTCATCAAGTTTTTGGTAAAATTCCCTTGCATTTCTTAATTTCTCTAAAGTTTCAATTTCTCTATCCACTCTTTGAGCGAATTGCAGTGCCCACCCACGCGCATGGCCTTCCTGTGTAAATAATGTTGCTCTTAAGAACTGCTCTTCAGGGTATATCTTATCATAAAAATTCGGCGCCTTTCCCTCCTTTTCCGTCATATATTTATTGTAATCATCTGCTTCCTTCTTGAAATAGTCAAAATGCCTCAGCACCGTATCAAATCTTCCTGTTTCTTTATTATATCTTGGAACTCTCCCCTTGGTAGGACTCCAGGAATCTATTATCTTTTCTCCTTCATAACCTATGTAGTCACCCTTTTTTATCAATGCCTTGTTTCCGTCTTGGTCAATCCCTTCGTAATCTTTTTCAGAAACTAACCAAACAGGATAAGCGACTAACCTGTCTTTTTCCACTGTCTCCATTTTCTGGCTGGTTCTTGCATCCAATAAGTCAAACTTTGCATCAAATTCTTGCGTATGAGACATTCTGAACATTAATCTTCCTGATTCATCTCTGGCAAGGTTTAAATTATGGGTTTCATCATCCAGATGCATGTCTGTCATCGGCCTTTCAAATTCTCCGGAGTGCATTACTACACTGCCGCCCCCCATATCCGCCTGAAAATCAATCGCCCTCTTTAATTCAAATAAATCCTGGTAAGCGCCTGGAACTGAGAAATTACCCCTCTCATCTCTACCCATCATCCCCATAAGGCCAAAGCTGGCATGTGTATTGAATCTTACTTCATTAGCCATCTGCATTTCCCTTAAAGCCTGCCTTTGGTCTTCTCCATACATTTCCGGAGTTTGTTGATTTCTATTTCCTATTCTGTAGCCGGGGAATTGTATTTCCAGCTTGCCTGCACCCATTCTTATTTTCGAATATATTCCGGCTACATTAGATGCAGAGATCCCCATAGGAACTGACATTCCGATATCCTGGATGCCTAAATTTACATCAGGCTCATTAGCCGGTTGCGCGCCATATGTTTCCGGTTCCATGGCATTAAAATAATCAACCATGGGATGGTGTCCATAATTAAGGTCTCCAAAGTTCATTTTTTGTACAATCCCGTACAACAGTGTATTGGGGCATCTGCGATGCCCATAGACGGTACACTATTATGGGATTTTGTATGTTTGTTTTTAATTTTAGCTTACAAAACTTTACCAATTCAGCATATCATGATGTTTTTTAAAATGATGATAAATTGTCCATGCTGTACTTTTTGCCGATGTTTCTGCGTTCCCTCTTGCCAATGTATCTCTCATCGCTTGTGTACTGCTCTTTTTTTTCGGCCTCGCTTCTTTTTTTGCTTTTTTTGCAGCGCCAAACAATTCTGAAAAACCCTTAAAAATTGAAGTGTAAGGGCTCATAAATGAAGAAGTCTTCTCAGCTTTTTTCTCAGTTTTTGCTCCGATTTCTTCCCCAGCTTCTTTTAGGTACCTCATCAATTCATCCCCTAAAGATTCCATTGCAGCCTTGACAGAAGCATCTATCACTCCCAAAAGCTGAAAATCTTCCAACTCTCGCATCTTTTTGTAATTTTCAACTTCCTGGTCAGACCATGCGTATACCCTAAAATCTATTTCAACTCTGCCGAGATGCAATGGTCCTTTTTGATACTCCTGCTGGTAATTCATCTCCGGCCTGGTCCTAAATAAATAATGTATTAACAAGCATTGATTAAATGCCCCCGGTTTTCTTGCTAACAGCTCAACTTCCATCATAGAGCTTTCAAATGCAACCAGTAAATCAGGTGTTTCTGTCTTTGTTAAGTCTAGTTGCAAGCGCTGTATATTCCTTAAGTAAGGTTTTACCCAATGCATATACATCCTTATAACTTCATAATGCTGTCTTAGAAACTTTAATGTAAACACTCTCCTGTTTTTCATCTCCTCAAAAGTATGCTCTTTCCATGCCAAAAATGTCCTTAATTTTCTTTTGAGCACTTCCCTTACCTTCCTGTTAAAAGCGCCTCTTTCTCTATCTACAACATCATCAGTATCCTCCTGTTTTTTTGGGTGTGTTGAGAAAAATAAATCAGGTAAGGTTGTAAACTGAACTTCCCGTGCCATACCATAAACAGATGCTGGATTTTTTGCGCCTTGCTCGACTAGGTCTACCCATATGCCTTTTAATGTTATTTCAGCGCTTTCAGAGCTTCTGCTTTTTGTAAAGCTGTCATTGTAATAGCTTAACCTCTCATCCAGAATTCTTAGCTCCCTTACTAACTGGAACAACTCGCGAACCATTTTCCCTATAGTCGCCAGAAATTGAGATACCTTATCTTGCTGCAATCCTAATCTTTGCTGGGATGCTCCAAAAAAAGAGGAATTTTCAGCAGCCGCAAAAACATCTGTTATCTTATCAATAGTTGGAAAACCGGAAAAATACCTCAAATAATGCAGAATCCAGAAATATGGCTCCTCAATAGAAATATTATAGCCCTCATAATGTAACCTATATCTTCTTGCCGGATTGGGAAATCCTGTTTTAATATAAATGCCTCTTGTTTGCTCTGCAACTTCCTCATTTGTAAAACCAAATTTCTTCAGGTCAACAACTGTTACCATAACCATACTCACCCACAAAATTATATTTAATTTGTTGTAGATTCGTAGCATTGAACTGTAAATAATTATTATCTAATTCTAGTTACAATTCAATATACATCAAACCTCTCTTTCCCTATATACAGTATACTAATTTGTATATTAATATAGTAATAGTATTTAAAGGTTTTGGAAAATTTAATTTTCCAAGTATCGAAAAATTAAAAAATATTTTTCGGACCTTTAAACTAGAAAATACCTTTAGAATTTTTCGCTGTTTAAAGGTATCTATGAAGATTAGGATGTTGTTAGAGCGGCATAATATCATTAGTATAATCACGCCTAAAAGTTTCAGCTGCTTCATAACCTATTTGTTCTGGTGAAGAATATTCCCTGTATTCATCTGGACGCACCATTTTGTTCCCTCTTATCTTAGCAAAATAAACATTCTGTTCTGGATTTGCACTTCCTATAGGAATCTCTACAGTAGTTTTAGTCCCAGAATATCGATCCTGGATAAGGAAGGTTAAAATCGGGCAATAACCATCCTCTCTTGCATTAACTTTTACCAATGTTTTTTCAGGAATTTTGCCATTTAGTCTACTTGCTACAGCTTCTTGGAAAGCTATCTCAACTCTTTGGCTTAAAGTTTCACCACTTGCTCCATCAGCACCTTGTCCAGCAATAGATGTCATTTCTCCACTCATTTTTCATAACCTCATAAATTTTTATTTCTTAGTATATCCTAGAATTTAGTTTTCAATTGAAAAGGCCCTTTGAGAATATACTAAATTTTTGGGCCTATAACAGCAGTAGAAGCAAAAGCAATAGATTCAAAGCTAACAATAACTTTGCAGAATTTAATTTTTTATTTATGTTAGCCATTTTTATAATTTTATACAAATGGGGTTTTGTATTTAAACTTTACGATTTCATAAGAACTTTACTAACTTAGATTGATTTTTAATTTCTTTTAATAACAATGATTTTTCTAGAATTCTGCTTAAATCCAGATCAAATTTCTTTTTAACTAGTTTCTTTGCGTATTCCAGCATCAATTCTTTAGACGAGAATTCAATAGATCTAGATGCCATTGATTTTCTTGCAGCTTCTCTTGTTACCCATACCCCAAGCGGCAAAGTATAATCTCCAGTAACAAACCTCAATGCCAAGACGCTGCCTTGTCTTTTCATCTCATTTAATTTTTCCAGAATAGCTAATCTTACAGTATAATAACCGCCTGCTGTCTGCTCTGCATAGTATTTTCTTCCTTCATAAGGCTCATAATCTGTCATAGAATTATTTGGATTTGAAACTAAAGTCTCAAACAATTCATAGCTCCATACTTCCGGAAAGCATAGCATCAAATAATGATTTCCTAAATAGTTGCCAAAGAAAGCAGAATAATTGATCTGATTATACTCTTTTATTTTTTTAATCAAATGTTTTCCCAATGTATCATCAGTAGCTGTAATAGACCATCTTGTTGGAACTAATTTTCTGTTTTTACCAAGACCCAATATACCAACACTCAAAATCTTAGATAAAAAATTCTCATCAAATTTATTCTCATACAAATAAATCAATGCCTCATTAGCCTTTAGATCAGTATCATAATGAACTTTCTGCACTTTTGTATGTATATTTGGATTTTCAGTTAACTTAGCTTTTTTCAGCTCTGCATACGGCCCGGTAGGAGCCATCAGATTATCATAGTTCATCCTGAAATGGGGTTTATCTTTTAGATTAATATCCATATCTACCGGTTTAGAAGCCATGCTCACTTCCTGATTTAACTCAAGAAATTTATTTCTCTGCTTTACGCTTATTTTTTCCCTTGAATTTATTAAAGAAGATCTTAAATCAACTATTTTCGGAATCTGGAAATTATTGACGGACCAGTATTTCGGAGCGTCATATAGCCATGTATCCTCAGTTTCTTCCGGCGGAGCTAAAATCCCGATGTTTATGGAAGGATAACCATACCTTCCGATGAACGGGGCAACACCCTCTGTCGAGAAGTTTTCTTTCACAATCCTGTTTTTTATCCTTATCTGAGAATAAGCCTTTGCGCATATAGGGCAGTTATAATTACCACAATTAAACAAAGGATGGTTTTTAATATTGTATTTTGGAAGGTGCATAATTAATGCAAAGAATTTAGTTAATTTAAAGGTTTGGCTTTATCATAAAAATTTTACAAATATTTCTTATGCGCTCTGAGATATCTTCTGAAGAAATAATTGATGAAATCATTTTCATCTTTGCTCAATGCATGATAGTAAGATTTCCTTTTTTTAGATTCTATGATCAACAATGGATAGTTGCTCTTTCTCAATATATGAGCGATAATCAGCCTTCCAATCCTGCCATTTCCGTCCCCAAAAGGGTGTATCATTTCAAATTTGTAATGTGCTCTCGCTGCTAGTTCAACGGGATTTAGAATTTTTTTATTCTTATTGTACCATTTGAAAAATTCTTTTAAGAGCTGGTCTAAATCCTGCCAATCTGGCGCCCTATAACTGCCAACTCTGACTAAATAATCTCTTATTTTTCCAGAAATGTCCGGTTTTGTTTCAAAAAATACTTCTTTATGCCATTGCAGGATTTTTTTAAGAGACATTTCATTTTTTTCATTTAGCACTCTAAAAAATACTTTTGAATGATTTATTGTTTCTTGTATATCTCTTAATGGCTTATTTGGAGCTATCTTTCTTTTGATTATGTCTTTTGTTTCCTCCAAGGTTATTGTAGAACCCTCTATTGCATTTGTGTTATAAGTAAACTCAATTGAAAAATCCAATAAAATCTCTTTTTTTACTGATTCCGGATAATGTTTCCATTCTTTCCGGAAGTTCTTTTTTATGGTTTTTAGCTTTTTTATTAAGTCTTCCTGCATGCATCTATGTAAAAACGACTCTTTGATATCGTCAATATTGGCAGGTATTTTTTTGCCGAGATATTTCTCGCGGTGCACTACTTTACCTTCCACTCTGAAAGAATGGGCTAGATAATAGTAATTTTTATGTTTTACAATATTCATGTCGGTAGTAGTACAATTACTTTTATTTAAATTTTGTGGTTTTTTGATAGAATGTAATTGTATGGTAAGAATTTAGTTAATTTAAAGGTTTTGAAATAATATTAATAATCACATTTATATATGAGGTTGGAATACAATTCAAAATGCTAACACCAAAACAATATGAACAAATGAAAGATGAATTAGATAATTGCCAAAATCCTATTTTCTTCTTTGATGATGATCCGGATGGGTTGTGTGCTTTCCTGCTGTTTTATCGCTATAAAAAAGAAGGCCATGGCTTTGTTGTAAAAACACATCCTAAATTAGATGCAAGATCTGCACCGAAAATAGAGGAATATGATGCAGACAAGGTTTTTGTTCTTGATGTAGCTAACTTAGAGCAGGATTTTATTGACGCTTCTAAAGTTCCGGTGATATGGATAGAC
Organism: Nanobdellota archaeon; assembly: GCA_022565235.1. GTDB lineage: Archaea > Nanobdellota > Nanobdellia > Woesearchaeales > GW2011-AR4 > JACPJP01. Next base: position 34,218 of record JADFJW010000003.1, read on the forward strand.
CACCATGGACCGACTGAAAGAGACAATGTGAAATACTTTAACCCCCGGCTTAATGATAAAACCGCCAATATTCCGACAACATACCTATGTTATAAAGTTGTTCAGCAGGATTTATGGATTGCGATGACCGGATGCATAGCAGATTATTATATGCCTGATTTTTTTGATGAATTTAAGGAAAAATACTCTGACTTATTGAATGGCAAAAAAACTGTAGGAGACATCTATTTTGACAGCAGGATTGGAACTTTAATCAAGGTTCTTTCTTTCTGCTTGAAAGGTAAAACTGGCGATGTTTTGAAATGCATGAAAATCCTGACAAGGATAGAAAGCCCTTATGAAATACTAAACCAGGAAAGCGCAAAAGGAAAATTTATATTCCAAAGATATGAAAAGATAAATAAGATGTATGACAGTCTGCTGGATGATGCAGTTAAGGCAGAAGGAAAAGAAAAACTCATGGTATTTACTTATGAACATGACAAGATGAGCTTTACCGGTGACTTATCCAATGAGTTATTGTACAAATTTCCGGATAAGGTAATTATTGTTGGAAGAAAGAAAGACGAGGATGTAAGGATGAGTATAAGGAGCAGGAACATCTTAATACCGCCAATCTTAGAAAAGTCTCTTGCAGGATTAGAGGGCTATGGCGGCGGTCATGAACATGCCTGCGGGGCAAATATCAAGCAGGTAGATTTTAAGGAATTTGTTAAGAGAATGAATGAAAATATAACCTAAACCTTTAATCTCTCATTGATCATATTAACAATAAAATCTTTTTTATCCTTAAGGCCATGCCTTTTTGCATAAATCTCAAGATTTTCTTTTTTTATTTTGGAATTAAGCCTTGCAACCTTGTCATTTATCTTATTAATCCGGTTTATCACCATATTAAGCTTGCCTTCCATGCTCCTCGGGACCGAAATAACAAGTATCTTATCAAACGCTTCATTAATATAGAACAATTTACTGCCGCCAAATGTTTTTTGCTCTGCCTTAATCATTTCTATCAATGCGGCATTTCTGCTCACCTTGCTTAAAGATATTATTACGGCTTCTTTGTAGGCTTTATTATTGATTAAGCTCAATTCTATTGCATCATTATTAGAATTAATGTCATTCAAAAATTCCTTAAATACCGGTTCATTATTTATATCCCTAAAATTAATATATTCTATAGAGTCTATGCTCCTATTTATGTCAATACTAGAAATAAGATTCCTATAAACAGGACCTTCTGCGTACATCTAACACCCCCAATCAAAGTTTCATGCTTTCTTAATATATAAGGTTTTTGGGTGTTTTATGATTATTTGCGCAAAATAATTAAATTTATAAAGAAATTACTCATCTATACTTTTAATGCGCTGGTGGTCTAATGGTTATGACTCGAGCCTTCCAAGCTCGGTATCTGGGTTCGAAACGATCTTTTCCGTGAATTGCGAGCGAACTCGCTTCGCTCGTCGCGGGTAACCGTAAAAGCTCGACCAAAATCGGGCTTTTCCTACGGAAAAGAACGATGAAAGTCCCAGCCAGCGCATTTTAATTAATACTTAAAAATGGGAACTATAATTATATTCATCTGGATATGGGCGGCTATGGTAGCAAATGGATTCTGGGAAGCATATGTAGAGGGTAAGCGTGCATGGGATGAAGGAAAGCTTGGATGGAAGATAAAGACAAAAAAGCGCGTATGGCTGACAGCATACCATTTCTGGTTGTTTTTTGTTATGTGGCCATTGCTTTTAACATTGCCATTCATAATTTTTGGGTTTGATTTAAAATTACTGGGTATTTTATTAAGTGCATTTTTTTCGGGATTAATAATCGAAGACCTAACTTGGTTTATTGTAAATCCAGTCTTTAAACTAAAGCATTTTAATTCGAATTATGTCGAATGGTATCCTTGGTTAAAAATAGGAAAGTTTGAAATGCCTCTTTATTATTTAATTGCTTTAATTCTTAGTATTGTTTCCTGGTATTTTTTGTGGAGTCAATAAATGCTAAGCATAATTATTCCAACGTTAAACGAAGAAAAGTATCTGCCTAAACTATTGAAGAGCATCAAGAGCCAAACGTTCAAGGATTATGAAATTATAGTTGTAGATAATGGTTCCAAGGATAAAACAAGAACGATTGCTAAAAAATTCGGCTGTAAGGTCGTTAAAGGCGGAAATCACCCCAGTATCTCCAGAAATAAAGGTTCAAGGAAAGCAAAGGGAAATTTATTATTGTTCATGGATGCCGATTGCGCAATCCATAAAGATTTCTTAAAAAATGCGATAAATGAAATCAAAACCAAAAATTTAGACGTTGCTGGGTGCAAGGTGATGCCATTAAGCAGCAGGATTGATGATAACATAGCCTTCTTCATTTTTAATTCATGGATTACAGCCACACAGCTTTTCTATGCGAATGCATCCGGGCATGGAATTTTTTGCAATAAAAAATTACACAATAAAATAAAAGGCTTTAATGAAAATATCAAGCTATCCGAAGATATGGATTACTGCAAAAGGGCAAATAGGATAGGCAAGTTCAGAATTTTAAAATCAACTATTATCCATACATCTACAAGAAGATTTGATTGCTATGGAAGATTTAATACTTATCTTAAATTACTGCTGTCAGCGTTCTACAGGCCGATCTTTGGGGAAATTAAGTCAAATATTTTCAACTACGGATTCAATTATAAGAAATGACTAAACCCTCAAGCTGACAACTTGAGAAATTCCATGCTCATTCATGGAAATTCCATACAGGCTGTCGGCTTCAGATATCACGGCATCATTGTGGCTCATAATCAGATATTGCGCGTTATCAGAATACTTCCTTATTAATTTTGCAAATTTCTCTGAGTTATGCTTATCGAGAGCAGCGTCTACCTCGTCCAGTACATAGAAGGAAGCTGGCTCATGCTCCTGTATGGCAAAAATAAAGGCTAAAGCCGTCATGGTTTTTTCTCCTCCGGACAAGCTTCGGATATCCAGGAATTTGCTTCCGGTGATCTTGACATTTATCCTGACACCAGCCTCAAAAGGATTCTCTTCATTCTCAATTACCAAATTTGCATCCCCTTTAGTAGTTAGCATGGAAAAGAATTTCTTAAAGTTTTCATTAACAACCTCGAATACTCTCATAAATATGTCCTTTTTTTTGCTCTCTATTTCCTGCATCATCTTAAGCACATCTTCTTTTTCCCTGCCTAGGCTGTCTTTCTTCCCAAGCAGCTCATTGTATTGTTTCTCCACTTCTTCATAAATTTCCAAAGCCCTCATGTTTACAGAGCCTATTTGTTCCCTCATATTTTCAAATTTCTTTATTTCATATTTGAACTGATCCTCATTTTTGCTCAAATCTAGCTTAATGCCTTCATATTGCTGGAATTCCATATTCAGCCCGGAAAGTATCGATTGCAGCTCCGCCATCTTTAACGACAGCGTATTTGCCCTTACTTCAACCCTCCTGCTGTCATCCTGCCTGTTATTCATCGTAGCCTGGTTTCTCTGAATCTCATGGTCGATCTCTGATCTTTCATGAAATAAGCTCTTAAACTTTGCATAGAACTCCTGGGCCATGCCTTCTTTCTTCTTCAGCTCTATATCTTTTTCTTTGACCTCATCACTTAAAGCCTTTAGCTCTTCGTTGAAATCCTCATTGTCTTTCTCAAGTTGATTGATTATCTTGTCAGTCTTTTCGAGCTCATTTTTGTAGATGTCTTCTGCCTGTACATCTATGTTCTTTATCTCGGAATCAATCCTTATTAAGCCTTCATCCAGTTCCTTCAGCTTTTCTTCAAAAGCATTCAGTTCTGCTATCAAAGTGGGGTTGCTTAACTGTGCTATGCTGCTCCTTAATTTCTGTTTTTCTGTCTTAATTGCCGCAAGTCCGCTGTTAAGGGTGTTAATCTTTTCCTGTACAAGCCTTATTTTTTCAACAATCCCCTTTTCATGCTTTTGCAAGATCTCTTTTTTCTCTTTTGAAGCCTCCAGATCCGAAGCTTCAAGATGCAATGATTTTTCCATCTTTATTATCTCCCCCTCTAAGGTAGCTTTTTTAGTCCTTAAAGAGGCTATTGATTCCTCGTTTTGCAGCCTTGTTTCCTCCAAAACATCAATTGTAGTTTTTAGCTCCTTAATTTCTTTCTCGTATTTTTCTATTTCCATTGCAATATCCTGTTCCTTGAAGCCCATGCTGTGCTTCCTCTTCAGCCTAAAGCCTCCGACCATTGCCCCCTTTCTTTCCGCTAAGTCGCCATCCAGGGTAACATACCTTGCCTTGCCAATGCCCAATCTTCTTGCAACATCTATGTTGTCTACGACGATAGTATCGGAAAAAACATATTCAAAGATTTTTTTGAATTTGCCGTCGAATGATACAAGACTTATGGCCGTGCCATGGGCCCCGTTTGACTTAGAAACCTTTTTTATTTCCGCACTGGCTGGATTTGATTTGATTTTATTTAATGGCAGGAAAGTTACAACACCTAATCTGTTTTCTTTCAGATATTTGATGCACTCTGATGCTATTTTATCGTCTTCCACAATTATGCTTTTGAGTTTCTGTCCGGCAGATATCTCCAATGCCAAAGAATATTTTGATGGCACGTTTCCAAGCTCTGCAACTGTCCCGTAAATTCCCGGCTTTTCTTTTTTAAGGTTCAGTATCCTTTTAATCGCTACATCAGCATAGCTTAATTCCCTGGTACCTAATTGTTTGGCCTTTAATTTTGCAAGCTCTTCATCTGCACTATACACCTTTTTCCTTGTATTAGACAGCTGCATAGCCATGGAGGAATCCTCCTCCAGTGTTTTATTAAGCTCCAATGTTGATTTTTTGAACTCATCCCTCTTATTTTTTACTTCTTCGACTTTTTTCTTGTTTTCTTTCTCTATATCCAGCACCTTGTTTATCTGGGCATCTATTGTGCTTACTTCATGCATTATCCTGTCATTTTCCCTTATCAGGTTATGCTGTTGCTCTCTTGTTGATTGCACTTCTTTCTCAATTTTTTCAGATCTTTTCTCAATCTCTTCAACTTGCGCCTCTATATCCGCAATGTTGTCAAGCTTGTACTTCCCCCTAAACTCCTGTATTTTCTTGGTTATTAACCTACGCTCTTTTTGTTTTTCAGAAATATCTTTCTTCATGTTTTCCTTATCTGTTTCCAGCTGCTTTATCTTGTCCTCTATCTCTCCGGCGCCTTTCTTTAGGTCATTTTTCCTGTTGTTTAGCTTGACTATCTCATTCTTTATCGTATCTATCCTGGCATTGTCCTTGGTGACCCCTATTTTCAGCGATTCAACTTCCTTGTTGAGTCTAACTTGTTCTACTTCCCCTTTCTGCTCTATTTCTTCGTTTATCTGCTCAATCTGGCTTCTTTTTTCCAGGTTAAGCTGGTTTAGATTGCTGATTTTCTGGTTGATTCCGCTTAACTCCTGGTTAGTTTCATCTAAATTTTTTTGCAATTCGTTTTTTTCTTTTTCCTTCTTGTCAATCTGCAGCTTTAAATAAGAGGCCTTGTTCTGCTTTATCCTGTCATTCATGTCCTTGTATTTTAACGCCTGGTCCCTGTCTTTCTTAAGCTCTTTAAGGTATGTATGCCTTTCTGCAAGAACTATTTCTGACTCTTTAAGCCTCTCATCAACCTTTTGCAGCTCTAATAAGGCCTTGTGCTTCTTTTCCTCATAAACAGAGATTCCGGATATTTCTCCTATTAAATCACGCCTTTGGTCAGGATGCATCTCCACAAATTTTACTATATCTCCCTGCAGGATTATGTTGTAGCCATCCGGGTTTATTTTCGCTATAGCCAGCAGATCAAGGATTTCCTGCCTGGTCCTTGTTTCATCATTTATCTTGTAGACTGACTGGCCGCTCTGCTTTACAATCCTGGTAATTTTTACTTCAGCATCTTCTGTTGGAAATGTTTTTTTGCTGTTGTCAAAGAAAATAGAGACTTCTCCTTGCTTAGCTGGCTGTTTTGATTTGCCGCCGTTGTAGATTAAGTTAGATGCCTTCTCAGCCCTTAACGATTTTGCAGAACTCTTTCCCAAAACAAAGCATAAAGCATCAAGGACATTACTTTTTCCGGAGCCATTCGGCCCAAGAATGCAATTAAAGTTGTCATTAAATAGAATCTCAGTATGCTTTGCAAAACTCTTGAAGCCGTTCATCACAATCTTATTTATTTTTGTGCCTTTTCGCTGTACTACTACCTGTTGCTGCGTTTGCTCTTCCATAATAACAAATCCATTGGTTAATTATATTTAAAGGTTTTGAAAATCAAGATTTTCAAACCCCAAGAAAAATTCCATGTTTCCGCTGTGTTTTTGATTTTTATAAATTTGGCGAGAAAAAACTACACTTTGGTTTGCCTAATATTAATTAGTTTCAATCGCTAAGGGACAAAATAAAATTATGTTCAGAAATCAAGAAAGTATATCATCTAATTTCTTTCTAACCATTTCTTCAATTTTTTTATTAAAACTACTACCCATAGATGGAACTTTTCCTTCCCAATTAACTTGACCTTCTCTTAAAGTAACCTGACCTTCAGTGTTGCCTCCCATAATCTCCATACTATAATCCATTCTTGTATGTTCGGGATTCCAACTTTGTAGGGGTTTCCTTATATTATCAGCATGTTGTCTTAGAAAATCTAAAAAACTATTATCTATTCTTCTGTACGCTTCCTCTGTTGTCAAGCTATGCTGATATTCTATTATCATAGTTTTGTTGAAAAATATCTATTTTATAAACCTTCCCAATTGCCTCTACGAGACTTTGGATTTTTCGGACTTTGTCCCTCAGGTCACCCATAAGGAATTAGTCATAAGTTCTCAAGAAATCAGCTTCTCAAAAGTTTTTTATGCAGCTAATTTCTTCCCTAATTTTTTATAGGGGGTACTGTCTATAATCCACTTGCCAGCAAATGGCCTGTCCAAATCGGAAATAACCAGGTAAAGAAGATGCATTGAAATGACCATGGACAAAATCATTATGACGTGCACCCATACATTGGAAATTGACATTAATGCGAAGCCAAGAGTCAGTACAATTGACATAAATATTATTAATGCTTTCAATCTAGGTGGTAATTCTTCATTACTCAGATTAATGCGCTTAGTTCTGAAAGTTGTTACATCTGCTATTTTTGCGACTATTGCTCCTAATGCTACTTGATCCGATTCATTATTAATTTTTATCTTGTGTGTGGTTTCCATAATCTGGTAAAGCTCTTTTGAAGTATCAGAATCAACAGTCTTGGATAAATCACTCATAGCAGGAAATTCTTTATTTACGACAGAATCAACATACCCATATAACGATTTTTTCATTCTTGCGACAATGTTTTTATTTCCATCAAGGTATACAAGAAAATCCCTGATATCCTCAAGTGAATTAATTTCTAGCTCTATGGTTTCTGATAAAGACCCATAACGATTTAACACATCTATTAACAAAAAACCTAGTAATATAGCATATAACACTCCAAAAACAGTAAAGAAAACACCCCACGCCGATAAATCATTTTCTAT
>JADFJW010000032.1 GCA_022565235.1 Nanobdellota archaeon
CGATCCCGCGTCCGTCGAGGCAATTCCGTCAGCCAGCGGGACAGCTTCGGGTCGATCTGCCCGCCCGATGATTTGTAGTACGCCACCAGCTTGTCCAGATTGCGGCCCAGCTCTTCGGACGCCGCTTTGCTCGTGAATGCGGACAGTCGGCGGACCGTTTCCCGTTGATCCCTGATTTCCACATACCACTTTGCGGTCGGCCGCGTGCGGCCTTTGCCGTCCCGGTATGTACTCTTGAACACGCGCATCGGTTCACCTGCTCTTTCGTGATTTGCGGCCCTTGCCAACCGTGATGTTCAAATCCAGATAGTCCGCCAGCTTGTCCAGTGTGGTCGTGGGCAGCCCACGCTCACCAGACATGAAGCGGGAGAGCGTCGATTGGTCGATTCCCGTTTCCATGCTGATCCGGTAGCGGGTCTGCCCGCAGTCGTCCACCGCCCGGCGGATTTGATCGCTTAGTTTGGCCCGTCGTTTGCTCATCATCTACTATTATGATCCTCTTACAGACCCTTTTAATTTCTTTTAAGAACTCTTCTGGGTTAGTGGAGTAATGCAATACTGTTAATAAAATGGCAACATCAAAGCTATTATCCTTAAACGGAATGTTTTTCCCATTGTAAAGCTTCAACGGAAGCTTAGTTTGATTATAATCATTTATATCCAAGAGCGTTATATCCGCTTTTTTGCTTAATATTTCTGCAAGGTATCCACTACCTGCCCCAATATCCAAAACTTTTTCCCCTTTTTCAATATATCCCATAACAGCCTTAGAATAATATGTAGATCTTTTCTTGTATAAATATCTCAATAATGGGTTCATTTTGAATTAAGCACCTTTTTGTCAATAATCAGTTCTTAAATGTCATAGAAATCCGAAAGATTTCTAGGATACCGGAAAAAGATTTATCTTTTTCCTAGTATATTGTAAAATATTTCTGCAATATTCTCTATGCTAAATTTCTTTATTATGTATTGTCTTCCCTTTTTTGCTATTTTTTCTTTGTAAGCATTATTTTTCATCAGATACATATAAGCCTTTAATAGGTTATTCAGAGATGAATGTATGTCAAAATGTGTTGGTATGACTACTGCTATCTTTAGTTTCTTCATGCCTTCTAGTATTAGGAAACTATTTAAATATATTTGGGATTCCCGGAACATATGAAGATTGTAAGCATAGTTGGAACAAGGCCTAATTTTATTAAGTTAGCAGCCTTAATAGATGAGATTAAGAAGCACAAAATAGAGCATATTCTTATTCATACTGGCCAGCATTATGATACGCCTATGAGCCATCTTTTTTTTGAAGAATTAGGATTACCAAAGCCGGATGAACATTTAGTTTCAAGTGGAGATAGAAATTTATCTGAACAAAGAGAATTTCTTAAAAAAATTATCAAAGCAGCACTTGAAAAACAAAAACCGAAACCAGACTTGGTGATCGTTGTTGGGGATGTGAATTCTACTGTTGCTGGTGCTGAAGCAGCACATGATCTGGGCATAAAGGTTGCACATGTTGAAGCCGGACTTAGAAGTTTTGATAAGACCATGCCTGAGGAAATAAATCGGATACGCACTGATGAAATAAGTGATTTTTTGTTTACGACAGAAGAAAGCGGAAATAAAAATCTATTGAATGAGGGCATTAGCAAAGACAAGATATTTTTTGTCGGCAATGTGATGATTGATACTCTATTAAAGCATAAGGAAAAATCCAAGAAATCAAATATACTGTCAAAACTAGGATTAGATAAGAATAGCTATGCTGTTTTAACTTTGCACAGACCAAGTAATGTTGATAATAAGGAAGGTTTTGAAAATATTATTGCTATATTGGAAAAAATACAGGAGAAAATTAAAATTGTTTTTCCGGTTCATCCAAGAACTAAGAAAAATATTGAATTATTTGATTTAAATGAAAAAATAAAAAATATGAAGAATTTAATTATAACTGAGCCTTTAGGTTACCTTGACTTCCTGTGCTTAATGTCTAACAGCAAGCTTGTTTTGACTGATTCTGGGGGCATTCAGGAAGAGACAACAGTTTTAGGAATACCCTGCATTACTTTAAGGAAGAATACTGAAAGGCCAGTGACTGTTGAGCAGGGAACGAATTTGCTGGTAAGCACTGATGCGAATAAAGTAATTGAAGAATCATTAAAAGTGATAGACAATCAAATAAAAAGTGATAGAAGAATACCTGAATTGTGGGATGGAAATGCTGCGCAAAGGATTGTGGATATCCTTTTAATGGAACTTGAAGGTGGAAAAAAGCAAACAGGCTAGGTCTCTTAAGGAGAGAGTAAAGAAGTATATCCCGCTAAATTTATAAATAAAACACAAATACAGCTGAGCATGAAAGCATTGATTACCGGAGGTTCTGGATTTATTGGACTTCTTTTAGCTAAACGCTTGTTGGAGCAGGGCCATGAAGTTAAAATACTGGATCTAAAAAAGCCAGAAGTAC
>JADFJW010000023.1 GCA_022565235.1 Nanobdellota archaeon
GTCTGAAATAAGCCGTTTGACTAAGTGGTGGGTAGGGATGGTCTAAATAAACGAAATCGTCTTTATTTATGTGTTCTTCATTTTCATCGTAAAAGCCAATTGTAAGATGTGCATTTTGAAGCTTGGCACTCAATTTTAGGATATGATTCAGTTCAGGAATTACCGGTTTTGGTTTACCAAATGGAACATTGTACTCTCCTTTTTTATTGACTCGATAAATACCGTTAAATGAACTATGAATCAAGAAAATGAATCTTGCTGCCTGCTCAATGTCATAATATTTTCTATTCTGATTGAATTTATCTCTCGTTTTATAATAGAACTCCTTGGAGGTTTTAACCTTCATTTTAGTAAGTAATTCATGTAATCTTTGAGGTTCATCGCGAATAAATTGATAGCTATTAATTAGCGGACCATTAATATCCGAAATGAAAGATGTTGTTGTTTCTTTCGCAAAATATAGAGATCCTGCTCCCAGGAATGGCTCGTGATAATTGCTGTAATTATTAGGAACATTTTTCAATAGCTCATTAACTAAAAATTGTTTGCCACCAGCCCATCTTATGAAGGGTTTTAAGATCTCATTCTTTTCAACTTTTTTATTTGAGCTATAAATACTATACATGTCTAACCCAAGAATTTCCACAATAAAAATCTATAGTTTTTTAAATCACTACTACTTCTCTAGATCATGAAAATCCTATCATTACACCCTTATCTTTTGCTGCTTTGCATAAGATATGATTTAGCCCAGAAGCTCTTTGATGTATAAAATCTTTCTTAATGCTGCCCTCAAAAGAAAAAATTACATCCGGTTTCAGTTTTTCTATTGCCTCTTTATCATTAGTAGAACTCTTAACAACAATAAATACATTTTCGTTTCTTATCCCGCTCTTAACTTTGTGAATCTCCTTATTATCTACCACGATTCCTGTGTGGATCTTTATTTTTGTGTTTTGTGTCTTTAATTTTTGGTATTTATCTAAATAGTCATTAAGATTGTAAAGAAAAAATAACCCACTATAACCTAGTTTTTCCGCTATTGAAATGAATTCTTCCTCATTATTGTGAGGTATTACAATATCAATCATCCTATTCATTATAATTTACCTGATTTTTAATTAATTTATTGTTTTAAATACAAACTTCCATAGGAAACGAAGGAGGTATATTCTCTGGAATACTTATGTCTAAACCCCTCTATTTAAAAACAAAAGTATTTAAATACAACCCCATTTTTAAACATTTATAAATAAGATAATGGGGGAGGTATAAAAATGGCTAAAAAGGTCGCTAGAGACATAGAAATAGTAAATATAGTTGTTTCTTCTAATCTAGAGCATGATATACCCTTAGAAAAGATGGCTGCTACATTAAGCAACACTGAATATAACCCGGAGCAATTTCCAGGGCTTGTTATAAGGATAAAAGATCCTAAAACATCCGCTTTAATCTTCAGTTCTGGCAAAATTGTCTGTACTGGTGCAAGGACAATAGAAAAGGTTCAGGAAAGCATAAAGAAGATAATAAAGAGCCTGGAAAAGATAAATATCAAGATTAAAATAAAGCCAGAAATAAAAATCCAGAATATTGTAGCTTCTGGCAGCGTAGGGATGACTCTAAACCTTAACGAACTTGCAACAGAACTTCAAAACGTTGAGTATGAGCCAGAACAATTTCCGGGCTTAGTATATAAGTTAGATAAGACAAAAACTAATCCGAAGGCAACCTTTTTGTTGTTCAGTAATGGAAAGATTGTCTGCACAGGAACTAAAAGCGAGGAAGAAGTACATTCGGCTTTGGACAAGCTGATAGAGAATCTCGAGAAAGCCAAGGGAGCTAGAAGAAAATCAAAGCATAATTTTTTTCTTTTTAACTCTGCTTGAGCACTGGACATTCACGCGTAAGATATTTAAATCAAAAAAGGTGTATAGTATTTATGCAAGAATTAGTTAAAATAGACGCGTCAGAACAGATAAAGCTTTTTCAAGAATTTCTAGAGTCATCTTATTACCCGCAAATAATTGAGAATTTAAGAAAAGACAACAACTATGTCGTTATAGACTTTGCTGAACTTTCTAAGTTCGATCTTGATTTAGCTAATGAGCTGTTAGAAGATCCAGAGAACACCATAAAGGCTATAGAGTTGGCTGTCGAGCAATTTGACTTGGAAAACATAATAGGATTTAAAGTTCGCTTTGAAAATCTGCCTGACAGCCAAAAGATTAAGATAAGGAACATAAGAAGCAAACATATTGGTAAGCTAGTATATGTTGAGGGGATTGTTCGGCAGAAATCAGATGTCAGGCCGCGAGTTACTGCAGCAAAATTTGAATGTCCTGTATGTGGTAATATAATCAATGTGTTGCAATTAAATGGAAGCTTTAAAGAGCCTTCTAAATGTGGTTGCGGAAGGAAAGGAAAATTTAATTTGCTTAGCAAACAGCTTGTTGACGCCCAGGGGATTGTTCTTGAAGAATCATCAGAAAGCCTGGAAGGTGGCGAGCAACCGAAGCGGGTTAATATCTTTCTTAAGGACGACTTAGTAAGCCCCCTAAGCGAAAGAAAAACTAACCCGGGAAGCAAAATTAGTGTTGTAGGCATCATAAAAGAAGTCCCGATAATATTAAAAACCGGATCCAAATCAACAACATTTGACCTTATGATAGACTCAAATTATATTGAGGCAGCTGAAGAAACATTTTATGAGATTGAAATCACAAAAGAGGAAGAGCAAAAAATAATTGAGCTTTCCCATGATCCGGAGTTATATTCAAAGATTGTCAATTCTACTGCGCCTTCCATCTACGGTTATGATAGGGTAAAAGAAGCATTGATATTTCAGCTTGTGGGTGGGGTTAGGAAAGTCAGAAAGGATACGGTTGTAAGCAGAGGAGACACTCATATTTTGCTTGTAGGAGATCCAGGCAGCGGAAAAAGCGCGATGCTAAAAAGAATTAGTACTCTTGCGCCTAAAGGCAGATATGTGGCTGGTAGGGGTGTTTCTGGTGCCGGATTAACAGCTGCAGTAGTAAGAGATGAATTTTTGAAGGGTTGGAGTTTAGAGGCGGGCGCCTTAGTTCTGGCATCTAATGGTATTTGTTGTATAGATGAGCTAGACAAAATGTCCCCGGAAGACAGGGATGCTATGCACGAAGCTCTCGAGCAACAGACGATAAGCATCTCGAAAGCCAATATACAAGCTACATTAATCTCCAGGACGAGTGTACTTGCGGCTGCAAACCCAAAATTCGGAAGGTTCGACCCATATGGAATAATTGCAGAGCAGATAGATTTACCACCTGCTTTGATTAATAGGTTTGACCTAATCTTTATAATCAAGGATATACCAGATGAAACCAAAGATGAAAAAATGGCGAGCCACATATTGAAGTTGCATCAAACTCCTGACTTTTACGAGCCAGAAATACCGACTGAATTTTTAAGAAAATATATTGCATACGCAAAACAAAAAATTACACCAGTTATTACAGATGAAGCTTTACAAGAAATAAAAGATTTTTATCTTAAGATGCGCGCCAGCGGTGGAACAGATGAAGGCATAAAAGCGATACCTATATCGGCGAGGCAGCTAGAGGGTCTTGTAAGGCTAACAGAAGCGTCCGCAAGATTAAGGTTGAGTAACAAAGCTACGGAAAAAGACGCAAGGAGAGCTATAGATCTTGTTGAATACTGCTTGATGGAAGTTGGTTTCGACAAAGAAACTGGAAAGATAGACATTGACCGCATTGCAACCGGAATATCTGCATCGCAAAGAAGCCATATAAGCATAGTAAAGGAGATAATCAATGACTTGGAGAGTAAGGTGGGAAAAACTATCCCTCTGGATGATATAATTGAAGAATCAAAGAACAAGGGTATAACTGAAGAAAAAGTTGAGGAAGTTTTGGAGAAATTGAAGAGAGTTGGGGAAATATTCGAGCCGAGAAGAAATTTTGTTCAAAAGTTATGATCAATTGACTATTTTGTTGGGGTGTTAATTTCTTGCCAGACGAACAAGTATTCCAGAAAAGGCAGACTGCATATAAAATCAGGGTAAAGGACATACTTGATTCCAGATATGTTAAGACAGAAGGGTTTGCTCCGAATTATCTTGAAATAAATGCTCAGGAGATATCTAGAATCAATATCATCGGTGTTGTAGTCCAGAAATCTGAACTGGATAACTATAAAACCCTCATAATAGATGACGGCACTGGGGAAATATCTGCCAGAGTTTTTGAGAATAATAAGTTATTGGATACGATAGATGTAGGTAATATTGTACTAATTATCGGCAGGCCGAGGGAATTCACTTCAGAAAAATATTTACTCATTGAGACGATAAAGGAGATTAACCATGCTTGGGCAGAAGTTAGAAAATTAGAATTGGAAAAGAACGGAGGGAAAAGTAATTCTCTTCCGGATAATAATTCCATAGGAGAAGAAGCCGTTGACTTGGACCCTACAAGCAAAATTGTTAAGTTGATAAAAGAGCTTGACAAAGGCAATGGAGTTCCTATTGAAGAAATTTCATCAAAAAATATCAAAGATATAGACAAAACACTCAACATGCTTCTAAAGAAAGGGGATCTTTTTGAGATCAAGCCGGGAAAGTTAAAGGTATTAGAATAAAATTGGAGTTATATAGACTTCTATAAAAGCCGCTACCAGTAAAAATGAAATTGATATTATTAGTAATTCAGATATATCAAAAAGGATATGTGAAAACTTTTCATCTTTGTAATGTTTTTTTATTATGGCAACAGAGATTATACCCCCGGCTAGGCCACCATAAAAATAAGCAAGTATTTCTGGTATTCCATGCAAGATATACCTAAGAAGCCCTATCGACACAACATTAAAATAGCTTGAAAATTTCTCAAAACCCAATAAACCAGCATATTGGCTCAAATTTGATCTTATGAAACTTCCTATAGCTGTCCCTATAACACTCGCATTCCAGGTTAAAATGAAAATTGCCCCTGCCCCATATACAAAAGCAAACAGTACTGCAAAAGATAAAACCTTAATATTGTTGAACAATATTTTAGAAAATGTAGAAAATTGCTGGTAAGCATTTCCGGACACTTGATTATTAATTGATTGTATTGTGCTGATTTGTTTGTCAAAAACTATGTTTAAGGTTGCGGAAGGTAAAAATACATACCAGACTACAAAAGATAATGTTATCCCAAAAAAAAGAAACATCAAAAACATAATTGCCTTGTTGTGCTCTTTTAAGAGTAATCTTTCTTTTGATATGACTAAATCCTTGCTTTCTTCCAATTTCATTGTATTGTAAACAATAGGGACGCAAGCCATAACAGTTAGAAATACCATTACTAAACTTGTTTGGTCTTTAAATATCCATAAAGACAGTAATATAGCTATAGAAGAATACACAAATCCCAAAAAAAACATTTCCCAAGGCCTCTTTTCAGCCTTTAAAGGGTTAAGCAATGATTCCAATACCATGCTTTATTCCAAGGATATCTCATTTATATATCTTTGTGAATATATTCTAATATAGAAAAGTGCACAGATAATAGTACTATGATTCTGCACTTTGCTTATTACGAGAAGGCATCAAATGTACGAAATTTATGCCTTAGAGTATAATTAAGTTTAAATATAGATGATATATACCCAAAGATATGGAAGAATACAAAAAGCTTTTAGAAGATGTAAGGAAGGAGTTACCGGAACATATTTTTCAGAAAGAGAGGTTTGAAATACCTAATGTAGTGGGTCATATACAGGGCAACAGGACAGTAATAAGCAATTTTTTGCAGATAGCGAGTATTCTTCGTAGAGAGCCGGAAAATATGTTGAAGTTTATATTGAGGGAACTGGCAACCCCAGGGGAAATAAAAAAGAGCGGAAGTGTGATAATAGGTGCTAAAGTCCCGGCATCCAGGATCAATGAAAAGATAAAGGTATACGCTAATTTTTATGTTTTTTGTTATGAGTGCAGCAAACCTGATACAAAAATAGAGAAAGAAGGTAATTTTAGTTTTATAAAATGTCAGGCATGTGGTGCGAGACATATCATAAAATCAAAAGTAAGATTATAGCATTTTAGTTGGTTCTGGGTGGGGTGATAATGCACCAAGTACATAACTCAATTGTGAACTGATAGGTGGGTCAAAAAATACTCGGGGAAGAATTTTACCCAAACCATCTGCCAAGCCCTTCCTGCTTTTCAGTTTCTTTACCGAATAAACTCTCGACAGCCCTTTTTGTTAGTTCTAGATTTTGTTTCAAATAAGAAGGCAGATTATACTTCTCAGCTAAAGATATTGCAGGTTCCAGGTATTTTACTATAGACCCCTCAGATATTGTAAAAATAATTTTGCCCTCGCATTTTATACATTTCCCTATGAGAGGGGGTCTTCTGTATTTCTCATTGCATGTACTGCATCTAAATTGTTGCATAGAGAATTTCCTTAGGTTCCCCCTTATGTCCCTGATAAGGTGCTTTTCTATGACTAACCTAGCAACATCAGACTCGTCGACAGCCCTTATTTTATCTGCAAGCTCCATTTGGCCTCTAAGTTTTTCCTCCATAGAAGGTAGTATCTTATAAGCAGAGCACGTTGCACCGGCGTTTAAATCGGATACTGAATGTGTAAAACCAAAATTATAATATTGCTCGTCAGTATCTAATCTTTTGCCAAACTGTTCAATTTGGACTTCACGGGGTTGTTTAAAATTCATGCAAGCTTCATAAAATTCTAATGGATATCTCCAGCAAATATCTAGATCAAAGGCCATGTCATCTACCTCAGCAGGTATTAACTTGGATGTCAAAACTAATGGGGCATCTTGGGTGGAACCCCTTCTATCAGGGAGGTATTGTCTTGAGAAATTAAGCAGAGCATCCATAAGCAAAATTACAGATGCCTCGTCTCCATCACAATCCCTCCTGGTTGCCGCATGAAACATAGGATGGGCAAATAATCCCTGTGTCTTCGAAAAGCCTATAATTCTGCCTATAACTGCTGCAGACGTATGCGGAGCAAGAACCATAACTAAAACTCCAAGTAAATCCTTTTCTGATTTCATATTATAAAATCCACTAAGTTTATAAAAATATTTTAACAGGTCGTCAACAAAAAAAGAGACTTTTAAAAGAATCTTATCGGCCCCTAATTCCGGGCTTTCGTCGCATGCGGGCAATATTAAGTCCTGGGGCATAAGTTCTAGTATTTGGTCCGTATCTACAAGTTCGGCGCCAAAAACATCTTTTCTGTAACCAAGCTCTTTAATATTTTCTACAGATACGTTTATTTCCTTGGGCTTAAAATGAGTTATAGGTAACTGAGTCATATCATACCTTATTGTACCTTCTTTATTAACACAAAGATCATATTTCGCCCTAAAAACACCTTTCATAAAATGTTCTGGTATATGATCTTTGTTTGATGTTCCCCTAACACCTTTTATAAGATCAGGATACATCTTTAGGTTAATTTTCTTTAAGCAACTATCAAAATAATATTTTATGTCTATCGTTTGCTTTAAATAAGTAGCAGCATCCCCATGTCTGCACTTTTCGTCTTTTATTATGCCGCATATGCCGCAATAATACTCTTTTTTTGTTTTCCTATCGCACACCTCACATATACTAAAAATTGTTTTTTTATCACATTTCTCGCAGTAGAAAAGCGGGAATTCTGCGGTTATTTTATTACTCTCAAAAGTGCTTTGAAAAGATCTCAACCTTCCGCCTTCATCTCCTATGGGAAACAATACATGCGGGCTTCCTGTAAGTTTTCTCATTTTGGCTTTCTCCGGCCTGCCCATCCTGGCCCCTATAAAGACCCCGGATTTGTCTCTGATTCTCACATTAGAAGTTTTATTTACGAGAGAAAGGGTGTTGTCCTCATCCACTTGGTTTATTTCAACCTTATCCTTTTCTCTAACATTTTTCAGATCAAAAATTTCAGAAATAGTATAGGCATCACCCCCCTCTATAACTATAAACTCCTTATTCACGACCAGATGCGGAACACCTAAATTATCAAAAATTGATTTCAGATGATCATCATAGGTCATAATCATTTTGGATATTGTATCATTACTTACCTCTGTTCTTGAATTAGGAATAGACTTTAACAAATAAAAAAAATCTTCTGAAGATATGAGATTCCAGTGGTAGGTATACTTAGGGTGTAGTGGAATGTTTAATTTTCTTGAAACAGTGAATGATATTTTTGCGGTTATGGGTGTGTTTAATGGATATTTAAACAGTTTTTCCAAGAATGATTTTTTAATTTCCAGCAAGGATTCTAATTTATCAAAATCTAGAGCCCCAAACATATCGACAGTAGCATGCTCGGCTTCTAAAATCCACCATTCCTCACAATAACCAGGAGGCAATAAGGTATGGGCTCGGTTATAGAAATCTCCATAGCTTATTAGTATATCTCCTAAAAACAATATTTCTTCTATTTCGTCTGATAGTTTCTTTGCAGTACTTTCATCATCCAACCTTAAAACCCTTCCATCTTTCAATTTTACAATGGGACCTTCTATATCATCACAGACGGTTACTGCTGTTGCTTTTCCGGGCCGTTCTATCTTAAGCTGTGTTCCGGTTGCTAAATATTTTTTTAATACATGCATAGTAGAAGGATGTATAGAGGTAGCGGAATACCCGGAAACTCTGCTTCTGCCGTATCTTAACCTAAAACCTCCTGGAGCTAGGGGGTGTGTTAAAATGGGTCTGCCTGCCACTAAATCCTCTATAAAAGTGTAAACGGGCAATATTTTCTCTTTGCTAAATTCGTCTTTTGCTTTAACCCTCTTTTGCAAAGAAATAAAATCTTTAAGGAAAGACCAATGGTCAAGACCAAAATCATCTGATTGTCTGGATAGAATATTCCAGAGTTTTGATGACTTTTGCGCTAGACATTCACCCAATACAAGACACACACCGCTCCGTATCCTATTTGTTTCTATCCTATCCAAATCTTTATAATTAGATACTTCTATTTTTTCAGAGGGGTCTCCATCTATCTGCACAGGTAAGTTATTAACGAGAAATCTTATTTCTTTCTCGCTAGGCAAATATTGTAGATTTGTGACCCTTTCATGATAATCATAAAGTTCTGTTACCATTCTCCTTATCTCTTTTTCTGTAGCATCATAAACATCATAACCCATCTTCTTTCGGATATGATCAGCTATAACCACAGATAGCGCGCCAGCAGTCCCGCCAGCGCTCCTTATTGGGCCGGAATACATCAAGCAAAAATATTCTTTTCCATCTCTTCTCTTCTTCAGTTTTAATTCAACAAAACCTTCCAAAGGGCTTGAAACCACACCCAAAGTCAAATAAGCCAGGCCTACCCTTATTCCTGCTTCCATTGCGCTTATCTTATCTTCAAATTTGCAGAATTTTTCCTGCGCAACTTCCAAAGATATAGAAAGAGCCACCCCACAATCTAATTTTCCGTATTTCTTTTCTAGCTCTTGAATTCTTTTTGACAAGCCGGAATTTATTATGTCTGGTATCACTGCTCCGATTAAACCTTCTACTCTCTCCGCCATATTTTTTGCTAAAGGTATACCTACTATTTCTTCCGGGTCAAGCCCACACTTCCTTGCTTTATTTGCAATTTTATATGCAACCGCAACATTTTTTTCTATTTCCTTAAAATAATTATCAATATCTTCTTTCATTTTTTCTTTTCAAAAATGCCAGGGAAAGTGATATAAATTGCCTGTGACTTTCCGTTTCATTCGTTTTATTTTCCAAACTTCAGAACTTTTATATGTCTTGTCTGCAGGTTTACTATTGGGATTCTGCTTGGCTCGGGATTGTGACCTACTTTTTCTTGGTATGCCGTTTTACTTTGCCAGCAGCTCCCAGATATTAATGTAACACCCTTGTAATTGGATACAGATGCCTTATGTATGTGGCCACTAACAAAAAAATCAGGAACCATGTCTATAACTAAAGAATCTGCATTGGGATCAGGAACATAAGGGGATGAGGTGTAAGAGGGTGCCAAATGTCTTTTTTGCAGTAAAAATTTCATTAAGAGGTCTGCCCGGTCATAACCCCCGTTGTTTCTTATCGACTCTACTTCTGCAAAATAAAAATCGAATGAGTATCCATGATAGATTAAAACATTAAAACCTGAAAAATTTTTTGATGAATGTATATTCACAATAGAGGGGTTAGAGAGCATAAGAGCATTGGGTAGATCATAGAGTGGCTCTGCAAAATCCTTGTAAATAGGTATTTGTGGCTCTGCCAGCCTGGTAGCATCGTGATTCCCGGGGCAGATTATGAGTTTTATGTGTCTGGGTATTTTGCTAAGAAGTTCTGCGCATAGTTTATACTGAACTTTGATATCAGTTATTTCTAGCTCTTTATCTTGATTGGGGTACACACCACAACCATCAACAAGGTCTCCTAAAATAAACACGTATTTAACTTTTGATGCTATTTGTTTCTGTGTTTCACTACCAAGATCACAATTTATCCATCTCAAAAATTTATTAAAATCCTCTTTGTAACTCATCACGTCATTTGTTATAACTGCTATCATCTTTTTCTTAAGTAATTTTTTAAGAATCTTTAGAAAAATAAACTTTTTTTCCTATATCTGGTTTAGGAGAGTTAAGTTTATTAGTTGTTAATGTTGAAAGAGATAAATTATAAGTTATTATGGTGGTGGAATACATGCTCGAAAAATCAAAAACGGCTAAGTTCTTATATAATCCTGGTATTGGCTGTAAGACAAAGGCTCCTTCATACTTTTCTCTCATCCTTCTTTCAGATATTTCATCATGAGGTATCAACAAATACTTCCAGGGCTTTCCGCTATTCTGCTTTTCGTATTCCGAGGCATGTTTGCACCATTCGGATGCCGCTTTCGCTTTTGCCAAGACTGTCTCGTCCTGCATCTCACTTGCGCGTTTCGGCTCACAGAGATATTTTGTTGTCTTAGTCTCTACAATAAAATCCGGCTCATATTCTGTTTCACTATTGTAATGTATTCTGAAAGCTCCTTTTGCTGGTTTTGTCCAATTAATTACATCACCTTCATTTTCCAGCATGACAGAAAACCGTCTCTCAGAGTCAGAGTCGAACTTGACAACTGGATACAAAGACTTTTTAAATCCTCCAAAAAGCATTGATCGAATATTTTGGCGATCATCTACCGGTGCTCTGAAATTCCGCACAGGCTCATCTTTTGATGCAGAATATACAGCTGGTTTTAAACTTATAAAACCTTTGCTTATATGTGCCTCATAGCCGGTAGCGTTTTCGTAATAATGGTCTTGCATCTGGGAATGAATAAGGTTCGCCAGCGACTTCTGATGGTATTGAAGAACATTCTTAACCTCTTTCTCATTGCTTAAATAAGACTGAAGCCTTTGGACAACTTGCCTGGCTAACTTATATAGCAAGCCTGCGTGGTCGTCATAACTAATGTCATCAAAGTCAATAAGCC